>CADBQL010000159.1 GCA_902796815.1 uncultured Coriobacteriaceae bacterium
AAGGCTATCGACTCGGATATGGCGGCGGATTTTACGATACGTTCCTCCGCGCCTTTTCGGGCACATCCGTCGGACTGTGCCGCAGCCCATTCCTGCGCAGCGAAGGCGACTTGCTGCAACGCGGGGCGTATGACCTCGCAGCTCAAATCGTCGTCACCGATGATTGCGTAGTGCGCTGCCGCTGATGAGTTTCGCCCCTGGGGCATGACTCATCGGGCGAATGAGTTTCGCCCCTGGGGCGCGACTCATTGCTTGGGGCGGAACTCGCACCCGGAATGCGATTTGCGTCCCGGAAATTGACTCCGCCCTAGAAGACCGTAATTCACAACCGAAGTCAGGAACCATATGTTACATCTGCGGAAAGTACTTGGCGCGAAGCCGAAAGAGCACGTAGAGGTCGAACTTGCCCAAATGATGACACCCTGGGGCGAAGCTCTCGATATCGAGCACGTCTTGGAAGAGCATCCCGACCCGCAATTCGCACGCACTTCGTTTTGCACGCTGAACGGAAGCTGGGACTGCACATTCGCGGAAAGCGGGCATGATGCCGCAGGCGATTTGCTCCCAGTCGTGCGGCAGGCCCCTATTCCCAACGCAGGTGCATTCGACCAGCAGATCGTCGTGCCTTTTTCGCCAGAAGCTCCGCTTTCGGGCATAAACAGGCAGCTCAAACCGGATGAGCTCTTATGGTATCGCCGTTCGTTCCAAACGCCGTCACTGCAAAATGACGAAAGAGCACTCCTTCATTTCCAAGCAGTCGATTATGCATGCGCCGTTTACGTTAACGGCCAGTTTGTCGGCGCTCACGCGGGCGGTTACACACCGTTTTGCTTTGATGTGACAAACGCCCTCGCAGACGCAGCTTCGGCAAACGAGCTGCTCGTATGCGTAGCCGATTCGAGCGAGGCGGGCAGCCATCCACGCGGCAAGCAGCGCTTCGACCGCGGCGACATCTGGTACACAGCGCAAAGCGGCATCTGGCAAAGCGTCTGGCTCGAAACCGTGCCCGATGCCCACATCTCGTCAATCACGCTAGAAGCCGACCCCGAATCAGGCATCGTTTCCCTTGGCGCCAAGCTCGTCTGCCCAGAAGGCGAGCCCATTCCCGCGCTGGCTCTCGAAGTGTTCGACGAAAACGATCATCTCATCGCATCGGACCGATGGATTCCCGACGAATCGACCTGCGCGTTGGCCGCCCACATCGAAAATGCCCGCCTCTGGTCACCAGACGACCCCTATCTCTACCGTCTTCGTATCACGTTCGGCCGCGACGTCGTGGCGAGCTATTGCGGCTTTCGCACGGTAAAGACGTATCGAGACGCACAAGGACGCATGCGTGTGCTTTTGAACGGTAAACCCCTGTTCATTCGTGGCGTCCTCGACCAAGCGTACTGGTCAGACGGGCTCATGACGGCACCGGCCGACGATGCACTCGTCTTCGACATCGAGGCCATGCGCAAAGCCGGGTTCAACCTGATGCGCAAGCACATAAAGCTCGAGGCTGCGCGTTGGTACTATCACTGCGACCGCCTCGGCATGCTCGTGTTGCAGGACATGGTAAGTGGCGGCGACACGGAAATCCGCACCTGGCAATGGAGCTACAAGCCCACCCTTTTCAAAATCAGCTGGAACCATTACCGCGACGACACCGACCGTCATCGCGAGGAACTCGGCGCTGGCAGTGCTGCATTCAGGCAGGAATGGGCCTCGCTTTGCTGTGAAACGATTCGGCTTTTGGGCAACCACCCATGCATCATCGGCTGGTCGCTGTTCAACGAAGGATGGGGGCAGTTCGATGCCGTAGCGATGACGCGCATGGTGCGCGAGCAAGATCCAACCCGTCTCATCGACGCCACAAGCGGCTGGTACGACCAGGGATGCGGCGATTTCTACAGCGTGCACAATTATTTCCGCGATATGAAAGTTTGGCGCGACGGCGCCAGGCATAGCTTGGGCGCACGCGGCGACAAAGCCCAAAAGCGAGCGTTTTTCGTGTCAGAATTTGGCGGCTTCACCCATCGCGTCGACGGCCACGCCGCGCTTGACGAGGCCTACGGCTACGAGCCTTACGATGACCGCGACGAATGGCGCCAAGCGGTGCACACACTTCTGAAAAGCATGGACGCCCTCGAGCCCGACGGCCTTGCGGGCTATGTCTTTACGCAGGTCAGCGACATCGAAGAGGAAACGAACGGCATCCTCACCTACGACCGCCGCGTAAACAAGCTCGAATAGGTTTGCGGGACGTGCGAACTCAGAGGCCCCTGAAGCAAAACCCCAGGTGAGGACGTGACATCGGCGATTTCGCAGACACAAGCTTAAGTCTTCCAAAGCTACGAGGACAAGCCGATGCGCGTTCTCACCTGTGGTTTTGCGGGACGTGCAAGCATCTGCACATAGTAAGCTCAACAAAGCAAAGGAGCAGGGAAGGGGCACATCCCTTCCCTGCTCCTTTTGATACGCTTTCGCGTTTCGCGCACGTTACAGGTACGGCGAGTTGCGCTCTTGCTCGACCTCAACCATCAAGGCGGCATTTTGCGATTCAACCGAACTCACGGCAATGCCGCTTGCATTCCACTGTTCGGGCGTGTAAATCGGCGTGTACCAGCTCTTGCTGTTGAAATATGCTTGCAGGTCGGCATTGTCGAACATACGACCGTAGCGAGCAAAAATCTCGTTACGAGCAATCCACAGGTCATACGAGCTCATAGCCTCGAATTCGCTCTTGTCCATCACGCGCGTAGCGGTATCGGGAAGCGCATAGCTACCATCCGTTGCCTCAGGATTGGGCGCAGGAGCAGGAGCGGGCTCAGGAGCGGGCGCAGGCTCAGGAGCGGGCGCGGGCGTATAGTTCTGTTGTTGCTGTTGCTGCTGCTGTTGAGCTTGCTGGTTTTGCGTCTGATCCGTACCGTTGGCATTCGTTCCCGTAGTGCCGCCGGTCGTGCCGTTTGTGCTGCCCGTCGTACCATTGGCGTTCGTGCCACCAGTTGCGGAAGCCGGCGAAGCAGACGCGCTTGCAGACGACGCGCTCGCAGACGAAGCCGAAGAGGACTTGGACGAAGCCGCCGAAGACGACGAAGACGAGGCCGACGAAGCAGAAGAGCTCGCACTCGACGAGGCGGCGCTCAAGCTCATCGTGGTTGCAGCTTTAGACCCTCCGCCAGACGATCCCGGATTGAGCGCGAACATCGCAAGCGCCACGATGGCGGCAAGTACGGCAATCGCCGCAATGACGAACACGACGATTCCACCGCCCCCTCGTTTGGGTGGCGGCGCAAATGTTTTCACATTGCGCTGCTGCTGGGGAGTTGCAGTGCTCGTTTTTGCGGATGCCGCTTTATTCGTATTACCCGAAGTTTGCATGGCACCGCATCTTATGCAAAATACGGCGCCGTCCTTTATTTCGTGACCACATTCGACACAACGCATTTCACGCCTCCTTTATGCTTTGGTATCGACAAGTATACTTTGAAAACCCCAGATAGAAAATGTTTTTTGCAAGTTAAAAAGCCAATTCGATACCGGAGGACTCGCGTGATTCAGCTCATTACGCACACCTAAAAATGATGCAAACGCAAGGTTTTGAATGCGCATTCGCCCTAAAGCGCTACATGTTGCGTTATGCCGTCTGCAACTGGCGCGCCTCGGCGTTACGCGTGAGGAAATAGAAAATTGGCGTATCGAGCGCAGCTAAAGCAAATTTACACAAATACTGGCCCACCATCATCGCGCCAAGCTGACCAATCATGGCCGAATCGAAAAGCCAACCGAAGCCAATGCCGAACGCGATACCGATGAACACGACCGTGTCGATAAGCTGAGAGGTCATGGTCGAAGCGTTGTTCCAAATCCAACGGCTCCGCTCGGAACCTCCATTTGAGAGAATGCGGTCGCGAATCTTGTGAAACACAAACACGTCCCATGACTGCGCGAGCAAATACCCCGCCATGCTAGCCAGAACGAAAATGCCGTTTTGGCCGAGCAGCATGTCAAAAGAGCCTTGCATGGCCGGATCCGCCGCAGGCAGCGCCTGTGCAACCAGAATCAGGCACAGCGCAAGCACTTGGCAGGCAAAACCGCCGAGCACGATCGTGCGTGCTTCTTTGGGTCCCCAGATTTCGCCTACGACATCAGTCATCAAAAACGTGATGCAGTAGCACACCACCGCACTCGGCACCAGAATCGTACTTCCGAACAGCGGAATGCCCGTTTGCACGGTCTTAGCCGTCACGACGTTGGCAATAACAAGCGCCACGGCGAACACCATGGCGCAAATCATAAGATTCGTATTCGTTTTCTTCATGCTATGTTCCTTAGTTTTTTTAGGTTGGATGTTGCGACAACCCCTTGGATTCGGCCAAGGACCGTTCGAACTGGACTTTGAGTTTTGCCCCAGGGGCAAAACTCACTTTGCAGCGTCAGCCTGCTTGTCGGCTTCCTTGTCGGATGCGCCACCTTCGGCTTCTTCTTTGCTGCCTTTACGGAAACGCGCAAGCAGGCCTTTGCCTCGGCTGGCCTCCTTGGCCTCCTCCTCGGCTTTTGCCGCCTCGTATTTTTCGGCGGCTTCTTTTTCCTGGGCACGCATCTCGGCGCGCATCTTCTTCTGCTCTTTGCGGGCCTCCTTGCTCTTTCCCTGTGCAATCGACGCATTGTAGAGCTTGCGCTCCTTGCGGATCTTTCCGAAATCAAGCCAGAAAGCGAAGATGATTGCACCGTACGCCACGATCATGAGCGCCATGGCGGCACCGTTGTTTATCGCGCTGCTCTGCAAAAAGAACGACAGCGCCGTGCATCCGATAGCCACGCCAAGCGCAATCCACCATGTGCGACGCAGACGCTTGTATCCAGGCGTATCCTCGAACAGAGCCTGCGCGAAATTGGCCTTTTGCGCCGCCTTGCGCTCGCGCTCGCGTGCCTCTTCCTTTTTCTGCTTCGCAGTTTTGGGTGCAGGCTCGCGCACCGTCGCGGCACGCTGCGCCTTGGGCTTTGCGGATGCCGAGCTTTTACGCGTCTTTCCGACGCGCTTCTCATCCGCATTCGTATTGTAGCGGTCGTTCATGGGATTGCGCTGTGTCATGGTTTAGAATTTCCGTCCCGTGATAGTCTCGTAGGCTTGAATGTACTTTTGGCTGGTCTTCTCGATGACCTCCTGCGGAAGACGCGGCGGATTGCCGGTCTTGTCCCAATTGGCGGTCAGCCAGTCACGTACGAACTGCTTGTCGAAGCTGGGCTGGTCTTTGCCAGGAGCATAGGTATCACCCGGCCAGAAGCGCGACGAATCTGGCGTGAGAACCTCGTCTGCCAAGATAATACGACCGTTGAGCCGACCAAATTCGAACTTCGTGTCGGCAATGATGATGCCCTGCTTCTCGGCATGGTCACGCGCGGTCGTGTAGACCTTGAGCGAAAGGTCGCGAAGCGCCGTCGCATCCTCCTCGCCGATGAGCTGGGCGCAACGCTCGAAGCTGATGTTCTCATCGTGGTCGCCGATTTCGGCTTTCGTAGACGGCGTAAAAATAGGCTCGGGCAACTTCGACGAGTTGACCAGGCCTTCTGGCAAATCGATACCGCATACGGTGCCCTGGCGCTGATACTCCTTCAGTCCGCTGCCGGCAAGGTAACCGCGCACGATGCACTCGACGGGAAACATCTCGGCTTTGTTGACGAGCATGAAACGCCCGCGCAGGTAATCCGCGTACGGCTGGAACTGCTCGGGCAGATCGGCTACATCGGTCGAAACAAGATGGTTTTCGACCACGCCGTCGAGCAGCTCGAACCAGAAGCACGAGATGCGCGTGAGCACTTCGCCCTTGTGCGGAATCTCATCGTCCAAGATGTAGTCGAATGCCGAAATGCGGTCAGTGGCGACGAGCAACAGCTTGTCGCCGAGGTCATACAAATCGCGCACTTTGCCCTGCGCGTCGGGGGTAATATCGATACCTGCCATGAACGTGCCCTTCCTCGGATTTGCAACCTATCTATTGTAACGGCCCATTCGCACAATGCACGCCATCGTACAGGAATCTGCCAAATCACCACCGCCCAATGAGTCATGCCCCTGGGGCGCGACTCATTCTCGGGTATGGCCGGGTGGGTGCCGCCCCTCCTGGCGCTTCGCTTGAATCCCCCTCCGAACCGCGCAAATGAAGGCGGCTATTGGAGGCGACGCCTTGACTCTCCCACACAATGTCCTCTGCGCCTGCGGGCATTGCCGCCTTCTTATGCGCGCGGTTCTACGGGGGCGCTCAGAAGCCAGGAGGGACGGCACCCACCCGGCCGCGCAATGAGTTTTGCCCCTGGGGCGCGACTCATTAGCCGATGCGGGGGATGCGACCGGTTTGGCGACTGCTCGAGCGGCCGTTCTTGCGCTTGCGCTCGTGCTCGTCGTAGAGCGGTATGTGAATCGTGAAGCAGGCGCCCTCGCCTTTTCGGCCCTCAACCTGGACCCAACCGTTGTGGCGCTCGACTATTTCTTTCACAACGGTCAAGCCAACACCAAGGCCGCCACTTTCGCGATCGCGACCCGAATCGGCACGCCAGAAGCGCTGGAAAACCATGCGCGCTTCTTCAGGCGTAAGCCCGATGCCCGTGTCGCGCACCGCAATCGACGCCATGGTCTCGCCGCGTTTCACACGCACGTAAATATGTCCGCCCTCGTCGGTGTAGCGCACCGCGTTCGATATCAAATTGGCCGTAGCTTGGCGAATCAGATCGGGGTCGCCCATGATAATGACGTCGGGATCCGCCTTGTAATGCAGCGTCAAGCCCGATTCGGCCACATATGCCTCATGCGTCACGATGATTCCCGACACGACCTCGCCCACATCGATGCGTTCCTGCTTGTTCGGATTGGAACGGTTTTCGAGACGGGAGAGCTTGAGCAACGAGTCGACGAGTCGCGAAAGGCGCATAACTTCGGAATCGACCGTCATTAGGCGTTCTTCGTCAACTGGCAGCACGCCGTCAACCATGGCCTCAACCGTAGCCTGGATAGCCATGAGCGGGGTGCGCAGTTCGTGCGCCACGTCGGTGGTCAAGCGGCGCTCGAGCTTTCGGTCGCGTTCGACAGAGTCGGCCATGGCGTCGAACGTCTGACCGAGCTGCGAGATTTCGTCATCCCCCTGCATGTTCGTACGCGCAGACAGGTCGCCTTCCTTGATGGCTACAGCCGTATCGGTTAGCGAGCGGATCGGCCTCACGAGCGTGCGCGCAAAGAAAAACCCGCACACGGACGCGAGTACGATAGCCACGATTGTGGCCAATATCATCGCCTGATACGAACGGTCGCGGAACTCCTGATCAGCAGCACGTAGCAGCTGATCGGAACCGTACACCCACACGCGCACCGAACCAACGGCCCTGTTGTCGACCACAATGTTGGCACGCGCTATATTGCCGCGCCTCTGTGGAGGAGCAATCGAAGGCGCGACGATATCGTCGATGGTGCTAACATAGGTACTCGAATCGAACTTGACGTCGTCTTTGGTGTCGACCACCTGCACGCCGACGCCTTTGGATATCGTCACGGCATCAAGAGCAGGCGAAAGGACCTCGTCGGTAAACGAGCCCACCGCCTCGTATCGTCGCGCAATCTGCTCGGCCGTGGTTTCGGCCAACGACCGCATGTTTTCTTGCGTATACGTCTGAAAATGCTGCTCCCACACGACCGAGACGACGCCAATTGCCACCAGCGCAGTCATGGCTGCAATAAGCGAAAATGATATGGTCACGCGCGCAGTATAGGATAGGCTGCTCCAGCCGACCCGCTTCTGGCGCCGTTCTTCATCATCGGATTCGCCATCGGAATAAATGTCTTTGTCGACGCCCTTTTCGGCTACCTTGCTTGCGCTTTTGCCAACATATTCAGCAGCACCTTGTCCAGCGTTCTGGACGGCGCTTTTGGCAGGCTGGGCAGTTTCTTCGAGATCCTTAGCCACGAAAATCGCCGCAGGTCAGCTTAGGCGGTAACCGATTTTGTCGGATCTTCGAAACGATAGCCTACACCGTGAACCGTATGCAGCCACGTGGGATTGCGCGGATTGTCGCCAATCTTGGCACGCAGGTTCTTTACGTGCGAGTCAATCGTGCGCTCATAACCCTCAAAATCATAGCCGAGCACCTTCTCGACGAGCTCCATGCGCGAGTACACGCGACCAGGATAGCGCGAAAGCGTGGTGAGCAGCTTGAACTCGGACGCAGTCAGGTCGACCTCCTTGCCGGAGACGAGCACCTTGTGGCCCGAAACATCGATGGTCAGATCGCCAAACTCGAGCACTTCACGCTGCGGCTCAGAATCTGCGTGCACGCGACGCAGCAGGGCGCGTACGCGCGCCACGAGCTCGCGGGGGCTAAACGGCTTGATCAGATAGTCGTCGGCGCCGAGCTCCAGACCGATAATGCGATCTTCCACCTCGCCCTTGGCCGTAAGCATGATGATGGGCACATCCGAATTATCGCGGATGGTGCGACACACGCGCTCGCCGGGAACGCGCGGCAGCATGAGATCGAGAATAATCAGATCAAAATGATGCTTGGCGAATTCGTCAAGTGCATCTTGGCCGTCGCCGATGGCCGTAACCCAATAGTTCTCGCGCTCGAGGTATGCTGTAACTGCGTCGCGAATAGCCTTCTCGTCTTCGACCAACATAATACGGCGTGTTTCGTTGCTCATGGTGTCTCCTCACTTAGTTTCGAGTGCATTGTATATCGTCAACCAATACGTATATTCTGTATGTCCTACTAACTTTAGCATTCGACGTACGATGCTTGTTTACATTTGGGTTTAATTATATCTTTTGTGACCAACTGGTAATGAAATCGCGCGGCAAATGACATAATTCGCCATCATGAACGACATCAGAAAACAAAATGGGCATCCCTCCCCTAAGCCAACAGGCCCCGGAATGACCGCCGGCAAAGCGGGCATGGGCAAGCATGCAAGCGACGCAAACGCCACCGATGGCCTTCCCAACGTAAACATGGGCATCGGAGGCTCCGGCAAGGACAAAGGCCGTCCGAATGCAGGCACACTTATCGGCCGGCGCGGCTTTTTGTACGGCGCAGCCGGCGTCGGCGCTCTCGCCGTGGTGGGAATCGGCGCAACGGTAGCTAACTCGCTTCCTGGCACGCAGGATACTGGGGTCGAGCATCTCGACGTTCCCGAAAACGCCCTAACAAGCCTCGCCGAACTTCAAGACCTCGAAAACGCCCTCGACGTCGTGCAGCTCGTCAAAACATTTGAGCTTCCTTACGGCACGCTCGTCTGGGTCAACGACGACAACATCGCAGCTTGTCTACTTCCAACCGAGTCCGGGTCACCGCTCGCAATGGTCGGATTGTTGAACCTGGGCAGCGGGGTGCTGTCCACTATCTTGAAGCAAGCGCTCGGAACAAGCGAGCATTATGAAATCTACGACGTGCGCGCTACATCATCGGGCGTTATATGGACTGAAGCCAATGCACTCGCAGGAACTTGGCGCGTGTACAGCGCAAAGCTTTCGGAAGGAGCGCTCGGCGAGGCGCTGCTCATGGAGGAAGGCGACGAAGCGTACGAAACGCCCGCGCTTGCCGTCGTGAACGACCGCGCATTCTGGCAGATCCAGCCAAAGCTACCCAACGACGATGGGCTCAGCGCACGCCTGATGTGCGCTCCGTTCGGCACGAAGCAGACGACGTGCGTTTTCGAATCACAGCGGCGTATGGGCACGTCTCCCTATAGCGCTACCGATTCGGTGGTAATTGCGCCACGCGTTGACTCTTCGTCCGTATATTATCAGCTCACAAACATCGACGCCAAAAGCGGCAAGGTAACTGACCAGCTCACGCTACCCCATGCCATGACTCCGCTTGAAGCGGGATACGGAACGAACGGCTTCATGTTCTCGTTTCCCGACATCTACGATTACGGCGGCGCAATTGCGAACCTGGGCACGTACACGCCGCTTACAACGCCGAAGAACGGCGACTACAACGGCGCAAAATGGTTCGGCTTCGCACGAACGCCCACGGCACCGCCAGCTTGGTGTCAGAATCTGCTCATCGTGAAATCGAGCTACTCGGTATGCGGCGTCGACCTTGCGGCTGGCACGTATTTTGCCATCGACGTAGACGACGGCGCCGACACCTACGGCGATTACCTTGCAACAACTGGCGTGCGCGACACCTTCGTGACGTTTGCAAACATCGACCACACGCCCGTCGAAGGCAAATCAACGCATGCCTGCCGCGTCAAGATATGGCGTGTGCTCTCCGAGTCCGAGCGCACGCAACGAGGGCAGGAGTCGGGCAGCTCCGAGAATGCAGACGGCGTCGAAGGCGCCGAAGATGGCTACGATCTGGACGACGCTGGCGTAGACGACGCAGCCAGCGCAGGCGAAGATTATGCCGAAGAGACTGCTGACGAGGCAATTCAAGCCTAACGAGAACAAAGAGCCAAGCCTCTTTCCTCTCGCAACAAAAAACTGACAATGTGGTCTGCCAGGCCAAAGCTTGGCAGACCACATCAACTCGATTTTTACATCAGAACTCGACTGCCTCGAGACGCTCGAAAATGCGGTCCTTGCGCGTGAGGAACGCCCACGGATCGAAGATTTCGTCAAGCTGCTCCGCCGTAAGCGTGCAATCGGGATCAGCTTCGAGGCGCTCGCGATACGTCGGCCCGTCAACGGCGTTCTGGATGTCTTCCCACACGGCCATCGCGTTGCGCTGCACGATTACGTACGCATCTTCGCGCGTGATACCGGTCTGCACGAGCGCCAAGATGACTTTCGAGCTGAAGATTAGACCACGCGTGCGCCACAAGTTGTGCTCCATCTTGGCCGGATACGTGAATAAGCCTTCCAACAACGGCTGCATCTTGGCAAACATATAATCGAGCGCGATGAAGCTGTCCGCAAGCGCCGTGCGCTCGGTACCGGAGTGGCTGATGTCACGCTCATACCACAGCGCGACGTTGTCGAGGGCAACTTGGGCGTTGGCCTTGACGTTACGCGAAAGGCCGCACACGCGCTCCACCGTGATGGGATTGCGCTTATGGGGCATGGCCGACGAGCCTTTCTGCCCCTTCTTGAACGGCTCTTCGGCCTCGATGACGTCAGTTTGCTGGAGCAGACGAACTTGCATAGCAATCGCCTCGAGCGTCGCGGCCACCGTCGCGAGCGTGCACATGACCTGCGCGTGACGGTCGCGAGCAATGACTTGGGTCGAAAGCGGATCGGGCGTAAGGCCGAGCTTTTCGCAAACGTATTCCTCGACGAACGGATCGATACTTGAATAAGAACCCACTGCGCCCGAGATGGCGCCCGTCGCAATCATGTCACGTGCCTGCTGCATACGCTCGAGATCTCGTTTGAGCATCCAGGCCCAGCTGCCGAACTTCATACCGAACGTCATCGGCTCTGCAGAAATGCCATGCGTGCGACCGACGCACAGCGTGTCTTTGAACTCGAATGCACGCGCCTTGCACGTCGCGCCAAGACGCTTGATGTCTTCGATGATGATATCGCACGCCTGAACGATCATGTAACACAAGGCCATATCGCCCAAATCGCTGCTAGTCATACCGTAATGCACCCAACGACTCGGCGGTTCCATACCCTCCGGCAGATCTGCGTCGATGTACTCTGCCATGTTCGTCAAAAACGAAATAACATCGTGGTTGGTCGTGCGCTCGATCTCGTCGATGCGCTCGACGGTGAAATCGGCATGCGCGCGAATCCAGGCAGCCTCTTCCTTGGTGATGCCCGCCTCACCCAACTCGGCTTGTGCTTCACAAGCCAGAATTTCGATTTCCTTCCAGATCTCGAACTTGTTCTGCAACTCCCAGATTCGACCCATCTCGGGGCGCGTATACCGATCGATCATACCGTCCTCCTCGCTATCGGTGCATGCGAAAAGGATACCACGTGTACCCGCAAACGAAACCGCAACGTCGCGCAGGCGAACTCAACCTCCCGCGGCCAGGCCACTCCTCGGGCCTTTCTAGCGCCCGCCTTTCGACCGCGCGCATAGGAAGCGGCTATGCCCGCAGGCGCAGAGTGCATGGCGTGGGGGAGCCACTTCTTACGCC
>CADBQL010000160.1 GCA_902796815.1 uncultured Coriobacteriaceae bacterium
ATCCCCGATGCCAACTACCAGCCGATTTTCGAAAGTGGCGTGGCATACTTCACGGCGTAACGACGGGTGCGTGAGTTTCGCCTCCGGGATGAGTTTTGCCCCTGGGGCGCGACTCATCCCAGGGGGCGGGCCCGATGGGCAATGAGTTTTGCCCCTGGGGCGTGACTCATTCGGCGGGCCGATCCCGAAATGAGTTTTGCCCCTGGGGCGTGACTCACTCATTGGCGAAAGACGCAGGGGATGCCTACGTAGGTGGCGCAATAGCCGCAGGAGGTGCACTTGCTGGGTTTTGTGTTGCCCGAAAGCCAGCGGTTAACGAGGTCGGGCTCGCGGATGAAGGGGCGGCTCATGGCGATGGCGGCGATGCCGTCGTCGGCGAGATGCTGTTCGTTGGTGTCAAAGCGCCGCCAGCCTCCAGTTACGATCACGGGGATGTCGAGTTCGCGGGCAAGGCGTGCGCCGAACGATGCGAAAAACGGCTCGCCAGCCACGTCGCGGCCCCGGATAGCGTGCCAATCACCGCTTACGTCGATGGCGCTTGCGCCAGCGTCAGCAAGCCAATGGCAGATGGTCGCGCTCTCGTCCTCGCTCAGTCCTCCGCGTGCACCTGCAGGATCTTCGTAGTCATCGCAGTTGTTGATTTTGACGAGGATGGGGAAATCATCGCCCGCAGCCCTGCGTGCCGCTTGGACGCATTCGATTGTAAGGCGCGCGCGGTTTTCGAGCGAACCGCCGTATTCGTCTTCGCGAACGTTGAACCAGCGGCTCATGAACTGCGAGAGCAAGTACCCGTGAGCCGCATGGATTTCGACGCCGTCGAAACCGTATGATTTCGCTCGCGCCGCCGCAGCTCCGAATGCCTGTGCGATGCGTGTAAGGTCATCGGCGGACGCTTCGGTCGGGACGAGGTGCGTCTTGAGATTTTCCAAAGCAGAAGGTCCGAGAATGCTCACGTTAGGTACCCAGTCTGCGGGCGTTTGGGTCGCAGGAGCGATGCGGCGTTCGTCATCAGGCGAAAGCTTGCTTTTTGACCCACCGTACACGAGTTGCATGACGATGCGCGCATCATGCCCATGAATGAGTTCGCAGAGTTCCCGATAATCGTCGGCGAACGCATCGTCGCAGATGCCAAGCGCCCCTTCGGAGGGCTTTCCGTCGTGTGTGACGAAAGCGTAGCCGGTGATGATCGTGCCCACGCCGCCTTCTGCAAGCTCTTCGTACTTTTCGAACAGCTTTGACGTGGGACGACCGGATGCCGTCGCGAGCGATTCGGCCGTCGCGGCGCGCACGATGCTGTTCTTGGCCGAAAGCGTTCCGATGACAAGTGGGTCGAACATTGATTTCATGGTATAGGCCTTTCTGATAGATGAATATGAGTTGTTCTCCTGGGATGAGTCTCGCCCCTGGGGCATGACTCATTATGGGGGAAAGGTGGAGCCGTTCGATGGACGTTAGTGCTCGGTCGATATTTGACGGTCAGGTTGGTGTTCTTACGATGTGCCACGCCCATGGGATGAGTCGCGCCCCTGGGGCAAGACTCACTCGGCTAGCTCGATGCGACCCCAATGAGTCGCGCCCCAGGGGCACGACTCAGTCGCGGGCGCGCGAGTCATGACGCCCCTTGGGCATGCGCATTCCGCTGGTTCTTCTGTGGAGAGTCGCTCGCGTGCAATCTCGGCAATGAGACGGTCGCACTCTGCGCGGAATGCGACGAAGCGATCGGTGAGACCCATCTCGGCTGCGAGTTTTTCCGTTTCGGTCATAAGGTCTTCAACCTTATAGATCGTGCCTGCATCGATGAGGGAAAGGATTGCCTGTTGCAAGAACCGCATGCGCACTTCGTTGTCGTGCGGGCCTTGCGCCCATGTGCGGTAGCCCTCGACGAGTGCCTCGTCGTTTTGGTCGTCTTCGAAGCGGTCGAGTATCGGCTGGTACGTCTCGTCGTCGGCATAGCGACGCTCATAATCGTTTTGCTCGACATATGCCGCTTTGACCTGCGGATGTATCCGCCAGAAATAGAAAAGCGCAAACAGCACAAGTCCGCCGGGGATGAACAGCGGCTGATGTAGAAGCGACGCTGCCGTCGCAGTCACAGCCCCGATCATAAGCGCGATGGCAATACCTTCTCGCACCGGCTGCGGTGTGTTGTCCAATCTGCCCATAACTACCTCCGAATCCAATCGGTTTGTGCTCCTAATGGTACTACGATATCGCGACCACGATGACGTTATCGTCGCTTGAGAATTCTTCGGTTGCGCAGGGGAATACGCGCACGTCCTGGAAGATCGTTTCCATCAAAGCGATTTGCTCGTAGAGAAAAGCCGAACGTGGACCTTCGAGCGGGGCGACGATGTTGGTTAGGTAGGCTCCTCCCGCGACGAGGCGCGCATGCACGGCCTCCAAAAACGTTCGTGTGGTCAGGTGCTCGGGCGGCGTTCCCGCATCGAACGCGTCGTTGACGATCGCGTCGTAGCGCTTGTCGGACGTGCGCAAATGGTCGAGCGCATCGGCGCAGATCAGGTTGAGGCGCCCGCTCGACTCGGTCTCGTATTCTTCGATGAGGCGGTCGAGGTAGAAATACCTGCGTGCGATGGCCGTAATCATCGGATCGATTTCGACCGCGTCGACGATGACGGGCGGATGGCTGGCAATCAGGTGTTCCGGATAGTCGTAGCCGCCGCAGCCGAGCACGCAGATGCGGCGAGGGTCGTCG
>CADBQL010000161.1 GCA_902796815.1 uncultured Coriobacteriaceae bacterium
AACTCGCACATCCATGCAGGCGTAGGCTCATCGCCGCATTCCATGTGCTACAATGGCTCCCATGGAATCTCGATTCGACAATGATTTCATCGCCGTGGCTCCGGCTGGGCGATGGCTTTAGCTTCAAGACTTCTGCGGGCTTGAAGCTTTTCGCATACGCGCAAACGCTTCGCCAGCAAAGGCTTGAAGCGACCTCACCTTTTCCCACGTGTAAAGCACACCTATGACGTGCGCGTTTTTTGCGAGAAAGAAGACCACCATGCAGATGCAACCAGCACAACTCGAAGCGATTACCAAACAACTTGCCAACCTGAAAGACCACTCGCCGTTCTATGCGAAGAAGTTCGACGGCATAGACTTGGGCGACATCAAGACGCAAGCTGATTTCGAGAAGCTGCCTTTCACCGACAAACACGATTTGCGCGAGGCCTACCCGCTCGGACTCGCCGCCGTACCGCAGGAAAAAATCGTACGCATCCATAGTTCATCGGGCACAACGGGCACGCCGGTTATCATCCCCTACACCAAGAAGGACGTCGAAGACTGGGCTATCCAGTTCGCACGCTGCTACGAATACGCTGGCGTCACACCCGAGGATCGCGTTCAGATTACTCCGGGCTACGGCCTCTGGACGGCGGGCATCGGTTTCCAGGCGGGCTGCGAACTCCTCGGCGCCATGGCTATCCCCATGGGTCCAGGCAACACCGAAAAGCAACTCCAGTTCATGGTCGACATGGAGGCGACGGTATTCACGGCTACGGCCAGTTATGCGCTTCTCATCGCTGAAGAGGTCGAGCGCCGCGGCATTCAGGACAAAATCAAACTCAAGAAGCTCATCACCGGCTCGGAGCGCTCGGGTGAAAAAATACGCAAGCGCATTTGCGACTCCCTTGGCGTGGAGTACTATGACATCTACGGCCTCACCGAGGTGTACGGCCCTGGCATCGGCATCAACTGCCAGCACGGCCACGGCATGCACGTATGGAGCGATTACGTGTATCTCGAAATCATCAACCCAGAGACCGGCGAAGTCCTGCCTGATGGCGAATGGGGCGAGATCGTACTCACCACCCTGCAGAAGGAGGGCGCGCCGCTAATCCGCTTCCGCACGCACGATCTTTCTCGCATCATTCCCGGTTCATGCGCATGCGGTCATGACGAACATCCGCGCATCGATACCCTCACGGGCCGCTCCGACGACATGATGAAAATTCACGGCGTCAACGTCTTCCCAGCTCAAATTGAAGAAGTGCTCAAGGAATTCCCCGAGCTTTCGAGCGAATACCAAATCCGCATTTCGCATTTGGACGGACGCGACACGATGCGCATCTACGTGGAAGCAAGCGGTTCGGTCGATTGGGCTCGCGCATCGAAGGACGTCGCAGCCCGCACGAAGAGCAAGATCGGATTCACGCCTCTGGTAAAAATCGTCGAACTCGGCTTCCTGCCCCGCAGCGAGAAAAAGACCAAGCGCGTGTACGACGAGCGAGACTAAGCGTTTGGAAGCACGTCCTTTACTCGAATCAACAGGGGAAACGGACAATAAACGATGATCTGTACGAAATGCGGTAAAGAAACACCTGATGATTCAGCTTTTTGCGAACACTGTGGGCGCGCTGTCACATCCGCCGAAAATCTAGACGCCGCATCTTCTGCAGACAACGCAGAAGATGCGGCGACGTTCAGCGACCTCAATGATGCTAAACCTGCCGAAGCCGCTAACGACCTCGAGCCTGAAGCGACTAGCGCTGACGCGGAGCCTTCCGACATCGCTGACGCTTATTCGCCGATTATCGACAGCGATTCGGAATCGGTCGCAATCGGCCTTGAATCTGTAACCCAAAACAGCTCCCACTCGCAAGCGGCAGAAAACGATTCCTGCCATTCAGATTCGTCTGCAAACGGCGATTCGAAGTTCGCGCCCATCGATTTGTACAGCAGGCTCAAAAATCTCGATGTGTCGACGATGCAGCGCCCGAACGACGAGGATGAATTCGTATATCCCGCCAGCGTTCCGCTTCAGCCCAACTTGGGAAGGACGCGCACAATTATTATCGCCGTTGTCGGCACGTTATTCGGAGCTGCGCTCATATTGTTGTTCTGCATTGCTGTCATGAGGCTGTTGGGCCTGTAGAGGTCTATAATCGTCAATACATATCCAAATGAGTTTTGCCCCTGGGGCGTGACTCACTCGAGCGAATTCTTCTGGCCTAGGAGCGTAATTCACTCGAACGAGTTCCACTAGCCTGGGAGAGAAATCTCCCGATCGGGAGCATAGCTCACCCGAATGAGTTTTGCCCCTGGGGCGTGACTCATTTCTGAAGGAAAGAGAGAAGCATCATGACAATTGAAACGCCCGTCGTGGGCATCATCATGGGATCTACGTCGGATATGCCGACCATGGAGGCATGCATGGCCCAACTCGACGAATTCGGCATTCCATACGAGGTGAAAGTCGCGAGCGCACACCGCAAGCCCGCCGAAGTGCACGAATGGGCCACAACCGCCCACGAGCGCGGCATCAAGGTGATTATCGCAGCTGCAGGCAAAGCCGCACATCTCGGTGGCGTCGTGGCTGCTTTTACGCCTTGCCCCGTTATCTGCGTACCGATGAAGACGAGCGATTTAGGTGGACTTGACTCGTTGCTTTCGATGGTCCAGATGCCCTCTGGCGTGCCCGTTGCCTGCGTGGCCATCAACGGCGCCAAAAACGCCGCCATCCTAGCTGTGCAGATGCTCGGAACGGGTGACGAGGCCGCACGCCAAAAGATCATCGACTTCAAGAACGCGATGGCGCAAGCATAGGTGGACAAAAGGCCATGGGAAAGAGGTCTTGGGAAAGGGCCTAACTCCCTTCCCGGAGGGAACCGACCCCCTTGCGCATAAGGAGGACGCATGACAAAGAGACTGCTCATGGGAAACGAAGCGATGGCGCATGCTGCCTTGGAGGCAGGCGTGCGTGTGATCGCTGGCTACCCAGGGACGCCTTCGTCAGAAATTGTGGAAACCATTGCAAAGCTGCATGTTCAAGGTAGCGCCCATGACGTACACGTCGAATGGTCCACGAATGAAAAGGTAGCTCTCGAAGTGCTGTTCGGCGCTTCGCTAGCAGGCGCGCGCGGGCTTTTCACCTGCAAGCAAATGGGACTCAACGTCGCGAGTGACGCGCTCATGAGCCTGAACTACGTGAGCGTGCGCGGCGGGCTCGTGCTCGTGGTCGCCGACGACCCCGGCCCGATATCATCGCAGACTGAGCAGGATACGCGTCGTTTTGCTGCATTCGCCAAGGTGCCCGTGCTCGACCCGTCGACTCCCGAGCAGGCGTTTGCCATGATCAAAGCCGCATTCGACCTGTCGGAGCGCTACCATACGCCCGTCATCGTGCGCCCCACGACGCGCGTCGACCACGCTTCAGCGTTCTTCGACGTCGCAGATGAAACCTATGCGCTACCCGTTCCTGAAGCGGGTTTTGAGCGCGATACGTCCAAGTGGGTTATTTTCCCGCGCCGCGCATTTGCCGCCCATGGCGAGATAAACGAACGGCTCGGCGAAATCGCCCAGGCTTTTGCGAATGAGGATGTTTTCTCACCGTTCAACAGCATCGTGGACCTTCCCGAAAACGCACCCGGCACTGCAACGTCCGGAATCATGGCTGGAGGCATCAGCGCCGCTTATACGCGCGAAGCCTTGCGTATCGTCGAGCAGCGCGTCCGTGATGCCGGCATCGACATGCCCCGCGTCCGATTCATGCAGGTTGGAACACCGTATCCGTTCCCTACGCAAGCTGCGGCACGGTTTGTAGAAGGGCTTTCGGACGTGCTGGTAATCGAGGAGCTCGACTACGTGCTCGAGGACGAACTCGCACGCCTCGCGGGCCGCGCACGCTTGCCGATTTCAATCCACGGCAAGCTCACGGATGAAGCACGCGATCGCGGTGAAAACGACGTCGACGACATTGTCGGGCGCTTGGAGCGCTTCCTCGGCCTTGCCGGCCGACTGCGCCTGCACCGGCGCGAGGCGAGCGAGCGCGATGGCTTTATCGCGCCGATCGAGTACGCCGAACCCCAAAGCCTCCCCGTCCGTCCCCCCGTGCTTTGCCCTGGCTGTCCGCATCGGGGCACATTCTATGCAATCAAACAGGCGCTTCGCAATGTCGACGCCGTTATGTGCGGCGATATCGGCTGCTATACGCTCGGAAACGCCCAGCCGCTCGACGCGGTGGATACCTGCCTGTGCATGGGCGCAGGCGTGACGATGGCCCAGGGCATTTCGATTGTAGACCCCCAAAAGAAAGCCATCGCCTACATCGGTGACTCGACGTTTTTTGCAAGCGGCATGACGGGGCTGGCGAACGCCGCTTACAACGGACACGACATCACCGTTATAGTGCTCGACAACGCGACGACGGCAATGACGGGAAGCCAACCGCATCCAGGCACCGGCATTACGCTCATGGGCGCGCACAACGAACCGCTCAGCATTGAAAACGCGCTGATTGCCAACGGATTCAAACATGTATACCATGCGAACCCGCTCGACAAAGACGCCTCGATCGTCGCCGCTAAGGCAGCCATAGCCTACGAAGGGCCCTCAGCGGTGATTTTCGAATCGCCATGCATCCAGCTCATCAAGCCCGATGCGCCGGTCAGCATCGATGTCGACCTGTGCACAGGCTGCAAGAAATGCATCACCGAAATTGGTTGTCCTGGCATCGGATTCAACCTTACGGCTCGTGGTGCGCGTAGCGGCGAGCGAGGCCAAGCTTTCGTCGATCCCGCGCTCTGCAACGGCTGCGATCTATGCGTACAGATTTGCCCGTTCAAAGCCATCAAATACCCACCGGTTACTCTCGATAATCTTGATGAGATCGGCGAGGCCAACATAATCGAGGCTCTCGCGCCCACTGGCAAGGTATCGAGCCAGACCGAATCGGCCGATCAGGCGAGCACTGAAGGTATGGGCTTGCCCACCTCCGAAGCAGAGCCCCAAACTCAGGACGCAAGGAAGCCGGAGGGAACGGAGACGCCGGCTCCCGAAAACACATCGAGCGCAGCGAGCGATTCTTCAATTCAAGACGAAGGAACGCCCGTATCCAGCGCCGAGAGCGAAGGCGAGAGCACAAACGCGGTCGCAGGCGCAGAAACCGCCAATACCGAAAGCGAAGCTGACAAGCATCGCATGACGTCTTCCGAAGGCAAACTGAGCGCCAAGGATGCGATAAACGGGCATACCGCACGTTTCGGGCGCCGCCTTCAAGACGCGCTCGATGAGCTCAACGTGCAAAAAATGCGCTCTGAAATGGCCGAACATACTATTTCCGGCACTATCGAAGGCGAGCAAATCGAATACACGATTATAGAGCGGCCACCGCGCCAGACACCCGCTCGTCCCAGTAACAACAATTCCGACAACGCCGACGGCAATGCGCCAAAAGCCAAAACCGACTCCGACGGTTCGACAGCGCCTGCTGACAAACCGTCGCTCGACGCCGAGCTCACGCGCAAACTGTACATCGACGAGGAGTTGCTCAAGCGGAAGGGAGGCCAGGATGCTTAACGTCATGCTCACAGGCGTCGGAGGCCAGGGCACGGTCCTCGCCGCCAAAGTGCTCGCCCAAGCAGCGCAAGAGAAAGGTTGGCATGTACGAACCGCCGAGACGATCGGCATGGCTCAACGCGGAGGCTCGGTCGTTTCGCACGTCCGCATGGGAAACGATGGCGAAGAGGTTTTTTCACCGCTTATTGCACACGGCACAGCTGACCTCATCATCGCGTTCGAACCAGCTGAAGGCGCGCGGGTGCTTCCTTACCTTGCACCATCCGGCGTGCTCGTCAGCGCCACGACGGCAGTTCAACCCGTCACGGCAGCTCTTTCGAACGATCCCTATCGAGGCGCCAACGTTATTCAAAAGCTCGTTACGGCGTTCGAGAACGCGCCCGACCAACTGGTTATCGTACCTGACGAGGCCCTGCTCAAACAGGTCGGAAACCGCAAGGCGCTCAACACGGTGCTACTCGCAAGCGCCATCCGCACCGAGCGTCTTCCGCTTTCGCTCAACGATTTGCGCGACGCCTTGCGCGTGTGCGTCAAACCCGCTTTCGTTGAGCTCAACCTCAATGCCGTCGAGGCCGCACTTACGATATAGCGTTCGGCGTAACGTCGGGCATAACGCCGAATAACTCGCCTGTATTTGGGTTTTTTGCCATCAAGTAAATAACGACCATTTCACTTGATGACAAAAAACCCGACTTTATGTCATATTGACTTTATGTCATATTACGGCAGCTCGCCGGTTTCCAAGATATGGAGCAGCTGTGTCTCGTCGAGGATGGGCACACCGAGCGAAACGGCTTTGTCATACTTGGAGCCAGCTGCCTCGCCAGCGACGACGTAGCTTGTCTTTTTCGAAACGCTGCCCGAAACCTTCGCGCCGCGCGCCTTGAGCGCAGCACCCGCCTCGTCGCGGGTCATACCCGATTGCACGAGTGCGCCGGTGAGCACGAACGTCAGACCTGCAAGCGTCTGCGGAAGCTCGTCGGGCGCATCGGCGGGTTCGTCGGCCATCACCACACCGTGCTTCTGGAGCCGTTCGATGACGGCCACGTTGTCGGGAGTGCGCAGGAAGACAAAGATGCTGTGCGCAATCTTGGGCCCGACGCCTTCGACCGTTGCGAGCTCCTCCTCGCTTGCCGCCATGAGCGCTTCAATGGAAGGATAGGCGGCCGCAATCGCTTCTGCCATCGTTTTTCCCACATGGCGGATACCGATGCCGAACAGTACGCGGGCAAACCCGCGCGTACGGCTCTCATCGATTTGTGTGATGAGCTTAGCAGCAACGGTCTGACCTAGCCTGATGGGGTTTCCCTCCTTGTTCACGCGACCCATGTCGAGCAGCGAAAGCTCGGTTGCATCAAGCGTGTAGTAGTCAGCCACGTCGATTACACGGCCGCTCTCGATGAGACGCCCGACAATCTCGTCGCCCATTCCATCGATGTCCATCGCACCGCGGCTTGCCCAATGTACAAGGCGTTCCTGAGCCTGGGCTGGGCAATCGATCGAAATACAGCGATATGCGACCTCGCCTTCCTCGCGGATGACCGCAGAACCGCAACTCGGGCATGTGGAGGGCATTTCCCACGGCATGGCATCGGCGGGACGCAACGACTCGACGGGGCCGAGCACTTCGGGAATGACGTCACCCGCTTTGCGCACGATGACCGTATCGCCAATGCGCACGTCCTTGCGGCGAACCTCATCTTCGTTGTGAAGCGTCGCACGCGCCACGACCGAGCCGGCTACACGCACCGGCTCGAGCTCGGCAACTGGCGTGAGCGCGCCAGTGCGCCCAACCTGGACTGTAATGTCACGTAAGAGCGTGGCTTTTTCTTCCGGCGGAAACTTGAATGCAATCGCCCATCGTGGCGCACGGGCCGTATAGCCCATCGCGGATTGACGCACAAACGAGTTCACCTTGACGACGACGCCGTCGATCTCGTAGGGCAGCGCATCGCGACGCTCGACAGCCCGCTCGCAGAACGCATGCACCTCATCGCGCGAGTGAACCAGCTCCACGTCTGGATTCACGTGAAAACCCGCCTGCCCCAACCATTGCAAAAGGTCGAACTGGGTATCAGCAGCAAGCGCCTGCTCGTCGGCAACCGCATAGATGAAGGTCGAAAGGTCGCGCCCGGCCGTAATCGTCGGATCTTTCTGGCGCAGGCTGCCAGCAGCAGCGTTACGCGGGTTGGCAAACCCTTGCTTGCCGTTTGCCTCGGCAGACTTGTTGAGCGCTTCGAAGCTCGACTTGGGCATGTAAACCTCGCCGCGCAGCTCGACCGAGCCGTCGCGCACGATGCCGGGCATGCCCTCTTCGCGCAGGTTAAGCGGCACGTCGCGGATTGCGCGGATGTTAGCGGTCACGTCTTCTCCCGTCGTGCCGTCTCCACGCGTCGCCGCGCGAACAAGCGCACCTGCCTCATAGGTGAGAGCTATGCCACTGCCGTCGATCTTGAGCTCGCACACGAGTTCGGGCAGTTCACCAAGGGCTTCCTCAACGCGATCCATCCACGCGTCGAGTTCGCCGATATCCATCGCATCGTCAAGCGAGTACATGCGCCGCTCGTGTCGAACCGGAGCGAACTGATCGCCGACCGCCCCGCCAACCCGCTGCGTCGGCGAATTGGGATCGTAGAACTCGGGATGAGCCGTCTCGAGGTCGCGCAGCTCACGCATAAGCGAATCGAAGGCGCCATCCGAAATCTCAGGAGCGTCTTTCACGTAATACAAATAGGTGTGATGCGCGATTTCCTTGCGCAGCGCCTCGATGCGTTGCTGCACGTCATCGTCGAAAAGGCTCATGGTTTCGCTCATGGCAATCTCCTCGTGGTGCACCCACCAGGAAAGCCGTCCGTGCGGACGACCACGCATTCCCGATGGTTTTGCGATCAAAAGGAAGTCTCCCTTTTGATCGCATTTCAAAAGGACAGGTAGGTTTACTTGATATGGCCAAGGAAATCCTTGGTACGATCGTGCTTGGGATGGTCAAAGACCTCCGACGGAGAACCTTCCTCGACGATGACGCCGCCTTCCATGAAGATGACACGATCGGCAACCTCGCGTGCAAAGCCCATCTCGTGCGTTACCACGACCATCGTCATGCCCGCTTCGGCCAGGCTGCGCATGACGTCAAGAACCCCGCGCACGAGTTCGGGGTCGAGAGCGGAAGTCGCCTCGTCAAACAGCATGACATGGGGATCCATGGCCAAAGCGCGCGCAATGGCGACACGTTGCTGCTGTCCACCCGAAAGCTGCGCCGGCAAAAAGTCCGCACGATCAGCAAGACCGACACGCCCGAGCTGTTCGAGCGCAATCCGCTCGGCCTCTTCGGCAGAACGTTTGAGCACTTTGCGCTGCGCTAACATGACGTTTTTCTTGGCTGTCAGATGTGGGAAAAGGTTGAATTGCTGAAACACCATGCCAACGTGTTCGCGCAGCTTGTCGACGTTCGTGTTCGGGCCGGTGATTTCCTCGCCCTCAATATATATGTGTCCGCCCGTCGGTTTTTCGAGCAAGTTGATGCAACGCAACATCGTCGACTTCCCCGAGCCGGACGGCCCGAGCACAACGACAACTTCGCCGCGTTTGACGTCAACGTTAACGTCGCGCAACACCTCCGTTTCGCCAAACGACTTCGACAGATGCTGAATGCTTACCATGATGTCGGAATCGGCCACGACATCCCCTTTCCTGTAACTGCACATGCAGAGTATTTTAGTATAGTAGGGCCTGGTTTTTGGCTGCGGCTTTCGCCAAGCATGAAAATGCGACCAAAAGAGAGCCACTGTGACAACTTAGCCAGCGGGTCGGGAAACCTTCCGCTTGATTGCATTGCGAGCATACGAAATGGAGAAGGAAATGACGTTGCTTCACGATATGCATTGCCATCTGGATTTCATGGCAAATGGCGACGAAATCGCACGTGACGCCCTCGCGCACGGTACGCTTCTTTTTGGCAACACGGTCGAACCGCAGGCATATGAGCAGGTGCGCACCCAATTCGCGCCGTATGAGAACGTTTTCATCGGATTCGGCATGCACCCTTGGTGGGTTGGCGAGAACCACGTGAGCCTGATGGTGGCGATAGAGACACTGCTCGAGGAGCACAACCCGCGCTTCATAGGAGAAATCGGACTTGATTTGGGAAAACGTCATGCGAATCGGCGCGATGAGCAAATCGAGGCTTTCTTTCGTATCGCGCAGTGGGCAGCAGAGCGCGGCGACAAGCTCATGTCGATTCATGCCGTCAAATCGGCTCCTCTCGCACTCGGGCTGCTCGAAGAAACAGGTTGCTTGCGCTCATGCCACTGCATATTCCACTGGTTCAGCGGCCCGAGCGATACGCTCAAGCGCGCCATCGATGCCGGGTGCTACTTTTCGTGCGGCGTGCGCATGCTCTCAACGAAAAAAGGCCGCGAATACGCGAAGGCGATCCCAGCGACCCAACTGCTTCTTGAAACAGACGAACCACCTGCTCAAGGCGAGCTTTTCTCCTATGCTGATTTGCGATCTTCGCTGGAATCGGCCGCAGCCTCTATCGCCGCCATCAAAGGTGATGAGGCGTTCGACATTATTTCTCAAACCAGCGCCTCGCTTTTGAACGGGTAAGCGAGCGGTGACTCTGACCCGCGTCCCAAAATGCGGGCACGCGCCCAGCGCATGGCCTGAATGAGTAACGCCCCAGGGGCATGACTCATTTCCCTGGGGCGTGGCGTGCGCGCTAAATCAAAACCTTCGTCACTCGACGCGAAAACGAGGATCGAGCGCAATGGCGTCAAGCTTGGCCATGACGACATCTTCGACTTCGGGCGAAACGGGTATCTCGAGGCTTTCCTCGAAGAAAACACGCTGATAACGGCCACATTCGTCGCAGTTCTGCAAGCGATGCGATTCGTCGCCCTCCACATGGAAGTAATGCAGTCTCGCTGGATTGTCGACGCCGCACACACCGCAGCGCATACGATCAAAAGGCCACACTGTTCCACACACATTGCAATACTGCTCGCGTTCGCGGCCATCGATGCCCGTCGCCATAGCCACATGCGACAGCGCCGCCGGCGACCCGCACACGGGACAATTCACGGGCTTCAAACGACTGCCTTTGAGCGCCTGCTTACTCACGGAGCCGAACAGCCTAGCTGCTACAGACTGGATATGCGCACGCAAGGCACATGTCACAACCATCATGACGATTGACGACGGTAAAGAGGAGTCAACGCCAAGTGTGTCGAAGTTCTGGAAGCAGTCCTCCACGAACTGCGGCGGGTTCGTTCCTGCCTGTTCGAGGTCGAGCTTTTTGACAAATGCCTCCCAATCAAAGTCCTCGAGCGCAGCGGACATGTCGTCGTCAAGACCCGCTTCTTTCGCAAAATACTGGGCGATCTGTGCGCACGTCTCCCAAAACTCCTCGGATTTGATATCGGCTGGCGCTTTCACGAGCATCGGCTCGTCGCCAAAATACGCTTCCTCGGCTTCGTCGGCGCTCAACGTGGCCGTCTTCATCTCGACTGCCAACTCATCGGCACGGGCCTGCTGATATTTGTACAACCCTTCAAAAAAATCGAGCCGCGCAGCATCGGCCTGTGACGCGCCACGCTTATACGCATCAATCGCCTCAGCAATCGTCCTCAAATTCATCGTCTCTCCTCCTTCAATGAGTCGCGCCCCAGGGGCGATACTCACTCCTGAACGAGTCGCGCCCCCAGCGGCGATACTCATCACCAAATGAGTCGCGCCCCAAGGGCATGACTCATTGCGTTCCAGAAACGTGACCCGCTTTCGCAGGAAGGGTCCCGCTGCATGCGGGACCCTTCTCTTTCGCTCAACGCAAACATCACAAGCGGAAACTCACGACTCGCTTGTTCTGCGAAGCACGCCTTGTTAGTCCTGCGGAGCCTCTTCGAGCTTAGCAGTTGCATCGGGCTCGGTGCCAAGCGATGCCTTCGAAGATATGCGCTTGCGATCTTCGTCCGGAACGGTCTTGACGACGACGTTCTTTCCGTCCTCGAGCTCCTCGCGAGCCCAGAAGCCCCAGTGGTACAGAGCGTTGGCCTCGGAGACCTGTCCATTGCCGAACATCAACTTGACCGTGCCGCCACGGTACGGCTGGAAGATGCCGGCGCCGAGGAAAATATGCGCCACCACAAAGACGACCATCACGAGGAAGAACAGGTCATGCAGGAAGCGCATGACAGTGAGCACGCCGGCTGGAAGCGGGCATACGGTCGTGCCAAGCCACAATGCCATACCCGAAATCGCCATCATGACGCCGCCGATGACGAGCATACCGTCGGCAAAACGCTGACCGGACTTGACTTCGTCCTGATCGGGCATGTGAACTTTCTTGGGGCTCAGCATGTAGGGCACGAACTTCTTGAGGAACTCGAAATCTTCGGGCGTCCATTTGCGCAGGTACTTGCCGAAGAAAGCCTTGACACCACCCGGCGAGCCCACGGCTCCGAAGATCGGCATGCAGATGAAGATGACGCCCACGATACGATGCGTAATCTTCATGAAACGCGCCAGGTCGGGGCTTGCGGCAGCCAGCGGAGGAATGAACACGAACAAGCCCGAGATCATCAGCCAAACGCATGCGACGGCGATCGTGCAGTGCACGATGCGGGTCAGAAGCGAATGTCGTTGAATGAAACGTACTTTTGCCATTATCGTTCACCCGCCTCTTTGTCGATATGCTTGACGACTTCTCCGGTTTCGACATCGATCACATCGTGGTTGACCTCGTCGTAGCGCAACTCATCACGCTTGTAGCCCACGCCCCTCAGGAAGCACAGGCCAAGGCCTGCAGCCAGGGCAATCGAGCCGACACCCAAGACCGGCTTCATGATCTCGGATGCAGCCGTGAGACCGCTCACAGACGGATTCTCAGGCAGCTCATACTGCTCGATACCGTATTTGAGCACGTAAATCACATGCGTGCCGCCCGCTTCGTCAATACCGTAGACGCGCGCTTTGTCAAAACCCTTGCCTTGCAGCACGGCCACGCGCTCGTTTGCAATCTTGATCATTTCGTCTCGATTGCCAAACATCAAAGCGCCCGGCTGACACGTGGATACGCATGCCGGATCCATGCCGTGCGCAATACGGTCCGGGCAGCCCGTGCACTTGTTGATGCGCAGGCTAACGCCCGAAAGGTCGTCGGTGCCCATATGGCGTGGAACGTCGAACGGACAGGCGCCTTTGCAGTACGAACAACCGATGCACTTCTCGCGGTCATAGCTGACCATGCCGAACTCGTTTTTGTACAGCGCGCCAGACGGGCAAACCGTCACGCAGCCCGCGTCGGTACAATGCATGCAGGCGCGGCGGCCGATAGCCCAGTTCACGCCCCACATACGGTCGGCACCGTCTTCGTTGAAGGTGATGGTCAGGCGCGTGTTCGGCCCAAGGTCGTACGGACACTGAAGTGAGCCTTGCCACCCTTCCTTCTGGGAGTTCAGCTCCAGAGGAGAGGGCAGCTTGTTCCAAGTCTTGCAAGCGACCATGCAGCCCTTGCAACCGGAGCAGCGCGAAGAGTCAAACAGAATCGCCTTCTCCTCGGTCACTGCCGGGTTCTGCTCATCCAGATGAACGCGATTGAGCTCTTTTTGCAGTGTTGCCATAGCGTATCCTCCCCCTTTCTATGCCTTGCGGACGTCCACGAGGAACGCCTTGTATTCCGGAATATAGCTGTTCGGATCGCCAACGTTGGGCGTAAGCTCGTTGACAACGGCATTGGTCTGGTAACGGTTCGTCCAGTCCCAATGGTGAATCATG
>CADBQL010000162.1 GCA_902796815.1 uncultured Coriobacteriaceae bacterium
GAACATGACCATGGCCGAGATGAAGACGTAAACAGCGGCCAAGGCGAGCACGACGCCAAGCTGCCCCTTCTTGCGCGACAGGGCTGACGCTATGGCCGACACGCTCTTGCTGTAGCGGACGAGCCTGAACGCCCTGAGCGCCCGCAGGAGCCGCAGGACGCGCAACGTGCGCCACGCGGGGTTGAGCGCCACGAACGTCGGCAGGATGGTGACGAGGTCCACCAACGCCATCGGCGTGAACGGGTACATGGCGAACGACGCGGTTCCGCGCCCCAGCTTCATGTCGGCGGTGGACCAGCGCGCGACGTAGTCGGCGATGAACACCGTGACGCACACGCTCTCGATCGCGTCGAATACGGGTGATTCCTCCCAGAAGCACAGCGGCACGAGCGACGCGACGATGACGGCCGTCATGATTTTGCCGTACAGCGACGCGGCGCGTGAGTCGCCCTCCAGTATGTCGTAGATGCGGGCGCGCATGTCACCTACGCCGTCTTAGCGCCTCGAAGCTGATTATTTTTCGGGTACGTGGCCGCGATGCCACGGGCGTAGATCATGAGCTGGTTGACGCCCTCGGGGGTGATGTTTCGCATTATGTCCACCAGCTCCTGTTCGGCGGCGGACAGCACGTCCTTCTCGTTGCCCGCGGAGTCCACGCCCAGGAGGAAAGACATGGTGATGCCGAGCGCCTTCGAGATGGCCTCGACCTTCGACACCTGCGGGTCCGTCTGGCCCGACTCCCACCGCTGGACGGTCTGCTGCGTCGTGCCTATGGCCTGCGCAAGCTGCTCCTGCGTCCATCCCCTTGCTTCCCTGGCTTCCGCGATTCTCAACATCGAAATCACCCCTTACACGGTACGTGTGTATTTTCTCACATTTACGTGTTGACTACCACACACATGATGGGTATTATGGGTAACAGAAACACATCTCATGTGTAACGCCTGATAAACGATTGGAGGTGAGCTGATGCGACTGAACATGCACATCGAGCGTGTCCGCAACGGTTACACGATCAAGGAAGTCGGAAAGCTCATCGGCGCACACCCGAACGCCGTGTCGCGCTGGGAGAGCGGGGCCACCGAGCCGACCGCGAACAACCTCATCGCGCTCTGCAAGCTCTACGGCTGCACGCCCGAGTACCTGCTCGACATGACCGACGAGCGCGACGCTGCCGCAGTGGCCAACTAGCCGAAACCGAGACGAGAGGAACCGCCATGAAAAACGAGGATATCTACCGCGAGAAGTCAGACTTCGTCGCCATCGAGCTGGGGGCCATGCTGCGCGTCGCGAGCCGCGGCCAGGTGGACCATTGCGAGTACGTCAGGGAGGGCGCGGTCGAGTTCGTCAACGCCTACGGGCGCGACTCCGAGGAGCCGCTGTTCTTCGCGTGCGTGACGGCCGACTCGCTCTGGGCAATCGCGAAAGATTGCATGCGCGCGGCGGAGGCGCACCTCGACTAGAGGCCCACGTCCTGGGCATGACGTGAAACTGCATCCGAGCCTCCTTTTCTCGCCCGCTGCCAAAGCAAACTCGGGCAGCGGGCACCCCTCGGGGCGGGCGCATCTTTCATCCGACACGACTAAGGTTCGCCGCGCCCGCCTCGGGGAGTGCCCTACGGGCGCGCGAACCTTGACAACCTGGCGTGACCCGTTCGAGCGCGAAATCGACGGGAACATTGCGAAGAACAGTAGACAGACAGAGCACGAGCACGCCGCGGCATGGGCGCACGATGCGGGCACAATCCTAGCCCGCTGGCCAGCCTCGGGCGGAGGATGCGCTTTCCCTCGTTTTTTCACGCCTCCCGAGCCGGGCAAGGCGGCACTCGGCTGCGCCCGCACCGCGGCGTGCTCTTCGACCGGAAGGGGGGCAGATGGACAAGGTGCTCGTCAGCAGCGACGAATACTGCCGCATCAGGTATGGCCCGAATTGGGACGCGACCAAAGAATCAAAGAAGTCCAAGCGTGACACGGTCTCGCGCATGTGCAGAGACGGCGTGCTCGTGGCGAAGAAATTCGGCAAAGCGTGGATCATCGAGCTGTGAGGGAGGAGGGAAGGCTATGAAAGACCAATGGGAAGTCGGTTGCACCTACGGCGGCATGCTCGTGGGCGTCTCGTTCGGCC
>CADBQL010000163.1 GCA_902796815.1 uncultured Coriobacteriaceae bacterium
CTGATGCGATGGAACACGACGACCGTGTCATACAGCGAATAGCCGATGATCGTAAGCAGTGCAGCTACAGCGTTCGGCGTGAACTCGCGTCCGACGAGCGCGTAGATACCCACGACGATAATCAAGTCGTGCAGCAAAACCACAACGGCCGAGACACCCATCTTGTACTCTCTAAAGCGAATGGAGATGTAGATGATAATCAAGACAAGCGAAACCAAGAACGCAATGAGCGATTGTTGGATGACGCTCGCACCCCAGTCGGGACCGATGGTCGTGACCTCGAAATTATCCGTCGTCCAACCGAATTGCGAGGCAACTTGATTAGCGATCTTGGCGGCTTCTTGCGCATCGGTTACCGTCATGCGAATCAGGAAGCCCTCTTCGCCATCAGAATTGGTCGTCTGAATCGTGGCTTCTGACTGACCCGCCTCATTGAACGCCGAACGCATCTGGTCAATGTTCACATCACCGGTATCGTGGAACGTAATCGACGTACCTCCGACGAACTCGATGCCGAAGGTCATGCCCTTGATACCGATAACAGCGACCGAAAGCACAACCAGACATGCCGAAATGATGAGGAAAATCTTGCGCTTTCCGACGAAATTGATGTCGTGCTTGATGAAACGACCCTTGAGGTCGTGAACGGCCTGTGCGACCTTCAAGCCATCCTCACCGCCGCGCTCGCGTGCCACCTGATCGGTAATCGTGCGGTCGAGCGCCTCGCCGATCTCGGCCTCACCAGCAGTCACGCCTTCAACAGCACCGAGTGCCGCAAACTTCTCGGCGGCAATCTGGCCATCCTTGACGTTCCAGAAGCCAGGATGCTTCGAAATGCTGCGCGGAGCGAGCAAGCGAACGAGCGGGGCTTTGAACAGCAGCATCATTATGATGTCGCACAAGATGCCGAGCGAAAGCGTGAGACCAAAGCCCTTGACCGACGCAGAAGCCAGGAAGAACAAGCACAGGGCGGATACGAGCGAGACAAGGTCGGCGTCAATCGACGTTTGAATCGCATGGCGCACACCCGAAATGGACGCCGCGCGAATGCTTTTGCCCATACGGATTTCTTCTCGGAATCTCTCGACGGTCAATACCGACGAGTCAGCTGCCATACCGATTGTGAGTACGATGCCGGCAACGCCCGAAAGCGAAAGCGTGAACAGACCGAAGGCCGAAAGCCCAGCCAGAATGCCCAAGTAGAGCACGGCGAAGACGATGACGGCGCCAGCGGTGATGGTACCGAGGCCCTTGTAGAAGAACAGCAGGTAGATCATGACGAGCAGGATGCCGAGCAGTGCGACGAGCACGCCGGAACGCAGCGCGTCTTGACCGAGCGTCGGGCCGACGACTTGGCTCTGCGAATACTCGAAGCTCACGGGCAGCGAACCTGATTCGAGGACCGTCTTGAGGGCGTTCGCTCCGTTGAGGTCGTAATTGCCCGTTATCTGCACGCGACCATTGGGGATTTCGGACTGCACGGCAGGAGCGGACTGAACCTCGTTGTCCAAGATGATGACGATCTGGCCATGATCGGCAACCAGATCATGCGAAGCATCCGCGAAGGCCTTGGTGCCCTCGGAGTCAAGGTCGATATCGACCGCGTAGTAAATCGAGGTTTCGCTCGGGCGGCCAACCGTCACGCGATTGATGTTGTCGCCTGTGACAATCGGCGTATACGTTCCGTCTTCGACCTTGAGATGATTCACCTCGCCGGTTGGAAACGCATTGCCGAACTCATCGGAAATCGTGGCTTCGTTGCCGTAGTTACCCGATTGGATTTGCTGAACCACGTTATCGTCGGTGAAGGAATCCAGGCGAGCAAACTCGAGCTTGCCGGTCTTGCCGATGATGCCGAGAGCCGTCTCGGTATCGGACATACCGGGAATCTGCACCAGAATCTGGTTGTTCCCCTGCACTTGCACGACCGCTTCGGACGCACCGAGCGCGTTAACGCGACTCTCTACGATGGCGCGGCTCGTTTCCATGTCCTCTTCGGTAATGTCATCGCCGTCCGTCGACGAAGCCGTAAGCACAACCGAAAGGCCACCTTGAATGTCGAGGCCCTGGTTAATCTTTTCCTGCGGCGGCATAAACAACACCACCGACACAACCATGAGCAGCGTCGTTATAATAAGCAACCAAATGTTGCGCCGATCTGTTCCTCCCGTTGCCTTTTTGCGGTCCGTATTAGGAGAAGCCATTCCAACCCTTCTTTCCGTACTACCAATGCGCAAAAACCACCACTATTGGGTAACTTTTTTATTGTGCCACAACATATGTGAAATGAAACTAGTAATCTTTTTCGGATTAAACACGCACAAATTATGCAATTTTGCAGATATAAACCCCAAGCACGAGAGCCTGCATCCACGCAACGTGTACTTATCAGTAGTCTTTGGCACCTGGACCGCTCAGCCATTCGGCCATGAACTCATCATACGCATCGGCAAGCACTGCCTCACGCGCGCGGCGCATTAGGTCAATGAGAAAATGAATGTTATGCATGCTCAGAAGGATGCCCCCGAGCATTTCGTTTTGCTTGACCAAATGACGTATGTAGGCGCGCGAATACTGCGTACACGTCTGACAGCTGCACTGCGCGTCGAGTGGCCCAAAATCGTGCGTGTACTTGGCGTTTCGCATGTTCATGCGCCCTTGGCTCGAGAATGCCGTGCCCATCCTTCCGGTACGCGTCGGAAGCACGCAATCGAACATGTCGATGCCAACGCCCACTGCGCGCACGAGCGTCGTAGGATTTCCCACGCCCATCAGGTAGCGGGGACGATCCTGCGGCAATGCCTCGACCACTTGGCCAAGCGTTTCGAACATCACATCGTGCTCTTCGCCGACCGAATAGCCGCCAATGCCGAACCCATCGAAGCGTCTACCACCTGCCTCGACGCTCGCCTGCTCGATGGCAAGCAGCCTCCGTACGCTCTCGAGACGCAAATCCAGGTGCATGCCGCCCTGAACGATGCCGAACAGTGACTGGTCGGGTCTTTTGTGAGCAGCCAGACAACGCTGCGCCCATTCCCATGAGAGCTTGGTCGATGCCGCCACGTCTTCTTTTTTCGCCGGATAGCCGACGCATTGGTCGAGCTGCATGACAATGTCGGCGCCGATCCGTTCTTGGATTTCCATATTGACCTCAGGAGTCCAGCGGTGCTTCGACCCGTCATAGTCGCGCGCGTGAAAGCTCACCCCATCGGGGTCGGTTTTCATCATATGGTCGAGACTGAAAAGCTGAAACCCACCCGAGTCCGTGAGCATAGGCCCGTCGTAGTTCATGAAACGCTGCACGCCGCCGGCTTCTTCGACCACATCGACGCCCGGCCTCATGTACAGGTGGTACGTGTTCGCGAGTACGACTTGCGCGTCCAGCTCGCGCAATCCCGCGGACGTGATGCCCTTCACCGTTGCATGTGTCCCAACTGGCATGAACATCGGCGTGGTGAAATCCCCATGAGCCGTTTCGAAGCAGCCTACGCGCGCAGCTCCCGAGCACGCTTTTATATCGTAATCGAACAATGCCATGAAAACCCCTTCGCTCTCACATGAGCCATGCTCGCTGAGTGAGTCATGCCCCAGGGGCGCAACTCATAATGAGTCTCGCCCCTGGGGCATGACTCATTGCACATGACAGTATACCCGACAGAAGAAGCGCGCTTCCTCTCCCATGGCGCATCCCTCTTCGTCCATATGCTACACTTTTCGCATGAAACTACTCGTACACGCTTGCTGTGGACCATGCTCCATCATGCCGACCCGCCTCCTTATGGATGCAGGCCATACCATCACGGTACTGTACGCCAACAGCAACATAGCACCTGAGGCCGAATACGAACGCAGGCTTCAAGAACTGCAAAAGTACGCCGCTCTCCAAGGGTTTCCCGTCATCGAAGCGCCGTATGACCCCGCGGTATGGGAGCGTGAGGTTGCGCCCATCGGCGAATCGCTCAAAGCGTACAGTCCCGCATTCGGAAAGGCATTCTCGATCGAATCGAATCGCGAAAACCCTTCAGGAGCTAACTCGCCGTGCGCAGATTCCGAAGCTTCCGCATCCGCACCGACGACCGTTTCGGAACTGCTCGACGACGAGCGCCGCGAACAGCGCTGTCGGCTGTGCTACCGCCTTCGCCTCGAAGAAGCTGCCGCAATTGCAGCGCAAAACGGCTATGACGGGCTTTCGACAACGCTCGCGGTAAGTCCCTATCAGTTCACCGATGTGATTCGCCAGGAACTCGAACGGGCATGCGGGCGCGCTGGCGTGCAACCCCACTTCGAGGACTACCGTCCCTATTACGACGAGGCAACGCGCATCAGCCGCGAGTTGCACATGTATAGGCAAAACTATTGCGGCTGCCGCTTTTCCATACGAGAAGGCGAGGCGACACGCGCTTTCATCAAACAGCAACGAAAGCTGCAAAAAGCCCAACGCGAAGCCATGCGCGCCGCAGAGGACAAAGCCGCCGAGCAGCGCAAAGCGCAAAAACGCGCCTATGCCGAAGCCCAAGCGAAAAAGCGCGCCATCCTCAAGGAACTTCGAGCCAAATCGGGCATGTGATTCAAAGGGGCTCGTGACCAAGAGAGACTTTTTTTCTTCGACCAAAGGGGAGTCTCCTCATCGGTCTCGTTCCTAATGCTTCTAGGCTCTTTTATCTTTTTTCGGATAAAGCCCATTTCGCTACACGCGCGCAAATGTCGCACAGAACACTTCCATAACACCGGAGCGCAAAAGCTCGCTGCTCGCCGCGAAAAGCGTGGCGCCTGTGGTCATGACGTCGTCTATCAGAAGAACCCGACGCGGTAGCGTAACACCCTCATGCACGGAAAAGCTTCCGGCGATGTTTTGGATGCGCCCGATTCCGCTCAATCCGCGCTGGTCGCGCACCTTTGGACGTGCGAGGGAGGACGCACAAGGTTTCTTTAATTGCTCGGATAGCGCCTCTGCTAGCAGTTGCGCATGATCGTATCCACGATAACGATAGGCGGCAAGCGTTGCTGGCACATATGTGACGGCATCGAACTCCCATACGGGAGGTATTGTACGCGCCATCGCGGAAGCCAAATCGCGGGCGAGCCGCTGCTCGCCCTGGTCTTTGAACACGCGCACAATCTGGCCTGTGTCACCGGTATACAGCACGCTGCTCGCACAGCCTGCAAATGGCACGGACGTATAGCCCATGCTCTTGAGCACGAGTTCGTTGCACGATGCGCACTGCACGTACCCATAGGGCGAGCCGCATCGCCTACATGCACGCCACCAATCAATATAGGGAAGTTTGTTCGCACAGCGATCGCACAGAACCTTTCCCGGCGAATCGCACAGCGCACAACGCGTCGGCCACAGTGTTTCGGCTGCGGCTTCGGCCGCCATCCTTGATAGATGCTGTATGCGCTCGACCATGCTCATGCGGCTAACCATAGCAGGGAAACCTTGCACTGCAACCAGAGCAAA
>CADBQL010000164.1 GCA_902796815.1 uncultured Coriobacteriaceae bacterium
ATCAGATGTATTCTAGCAGTCAAACCCAACCGCGCAACGGGCATCTGGGAAATCGCACGAATGAGCATGTTGTCGCCTATCGGGCTTGCTTCCCACGGGCTTGACGGCCTGAGTAGAACCGCGAAGCTAGGCCCAGTGCAAAACTAAAGGCGAGCAAAGTCAGACGCTTTGCCCACCCCTTAGTTTTGCACGAATTGCTATAGCGAGCGATTTCGATTACAACGCCGCTGCAACGGCCGCTTTGACATCGTCCATATCGACGGTCGGCTCAAAGCGCGCAATTACGCTTCCGGAACGATCGACCAGGAACTTCGTGAAATTCCACTTGATATAGGCTTTGTCCCCGTACTTCGCGTTGTTCGCGGACGCGAATTTCTCGAGCGCCTTGTTCTTGATGCCTTTTCCAAAACCTTCGAAGGGTTTCTCGGTCGCAAGATAAGCGAACAGCGGGTCGGCCGCATCTCCGTTGACGTCGATTTTCTTGAATTGGGGAAACTCGGTGCCGAATTTGACTTGGCAAAATTCGTGGATCTCGTCGTCGGATCCCGGCGCCTGGTCGGCAAACTGGTTGCAGGGGAAATCGAGGATCTCAAAACCTTGATCGCGGTACTCCTTGTACATGGCCTCGAGCGGGTCGTAGTGCGGAGTAAAGCCACATCCTGTCGCCGTATTCACAATGAGCAGGACTTTCCCCTCGTAATCCGCGAGCGAAACCTCGCTGCCATCGCGCGCTGCCACCTTGAAATCATAAACGCTCATAGTCGGTCCTTTCTCCCTAAAGTTCACCTTGGCTACTTATTATACTGAAATGTTGGTCTTCATAATCAACAATTCGATTAAGGCTGAATTAGTCTCGGTTATTCGCCTTTATGTCATATCGATGAAATATTGTTCATTTCTACTCACTTCATCGATAATTTTGAACGCTTACTCATGAGGAAAGGCGCATCCATATGGAGCTCATAGGTACCGCTGTCGTATATATCATGATGGCCTGCATGGCCGCTGGCGCTATCGCGTCGATGGTCAAGCCCGAAAGCGAATTGGGCAAACAGTTCATCGAGGGCTTGTACTCGATCGGACCGATCTTCTTGTCGGTCGGTGGCATTTTTGCATCAATTCCCTATATCACCTGGTTCGTCGAGGCTGTATTTGGGCCGGCATTCGGTCTGGTGGGCGCTGATCCCGCGCTCGCATCGACCACAATCGTGGCCACCGACATGGGCGGGTATCAAACCGCCGACGCCATTGCCGCCACGCGCGAAAGTTGGATTATGGCCATGTACACTGGTTTCATGGCCGGCGCCACGATTGTCTACTCGCTACCAATCGGACTTCGCATGGTCGAAGAGCGCGACCACAAGTATCTCGCTCTCGGTATGATGTGCGGTTTTGTATCGATTCCGTTCGGCGTGTTTGTGGCTTCGACCGTCACCATGCTCGCCAACCCGCTGATTCGCGAAACGATTTCGAACAATGCCGAGGCCACCTACCAGATGGCAATGACGTTCTCGACGATGCTGCCCAATCTCATCCCCATTACGATTATCTGCCTGCTCATCGCGCTTGGCCTCAAATTCGTGCCCAATGCCATGATCAAGGGTTTCACCATATTTGGGCGCTTCATCGATTACGCTGCGCGCACGGTACTCATGCTGTCGATCATCGAGTATTTCACCGGGTTCTTCTCGAGTGTGTTCGGCGGCTGGGGCTTCGAGCCGCTTGCCGCCTACGGCGTGCTCGACCCCGAGACCGGAACGTATTCGCAGGCGTATATCTCGCAATCGGTTGAGGTCGTGAGCTCGATTGGCATGATGCTCGCTGGCGCATTCCCCATGGTGTATCTGATCAAGACCTATCTGGCGCGCCCTCTCGGTGCGATCGGACGCTTCTTCGGGCTCTCTGAACTGGCCGTTTCGGGAATCTTGGCCACTTCAGCGAACGCGCTCGCATTGTTCCCGATGGTGCGCGACATGGAACCGCTCGACAAGGTAAAAGTGCTCGCCTATTGCGTCGCTGGCTCTTTCATCATCGGCGACCATCTGTCGTTCTGCGCAACCTACCAGCCCAACGTCATCGCTCCGCTCATGATCGGAAAATTCGTCGCCGCCATCCTTGCCATCGTGTTCGTGCGCTTCCTCGCCAAAAAGAAAACGCTCGAGCTCGCCGCTGCCGATATGACATAAAGTCGTGTTTTTTGTCATGTCCAAAGAGGTTGGAACGCCACATCACCAACGAGCAATTCGGCATTCCCATGCGTAAGCTCGGTCACGGCCGCTTCGATCGCGTCGGACTCCTCAGCAAGAACGCGCACTTCAACGGTCACGTCGGCGGCAAACGTCGAGTCGAGCACCTGGATACCCTGCGTTGTCAGCCAATGGTTGAGCTGATCGTAGAGCGGATAGTCCACGCTGATCACGATGTCACGACACGGTGCATACGTCACAATTTG
>CADBQL010000165.1 GCA_902796815.1 uncultured Coriobacteriaceae bacterium
ACGGCGCGCCACCTCCCCACCCATCAAGGCGGGATCGAGTTCGTCGGAAAACTTGCGCCCTTGATAGCGAGCCGCGATCGCCGTGCCCGATGCGACGAGCTCCATATGCGCAAGCGCGCCGCATGCGCAGGTCAAGCCCGCTGCTGCAGGCAACGGTGTATGGCCGATGTGACCTGCGGCGCCATGGAACCCTTTCACCACATTCCCATCGAGTACGAATGCGCCGCCCACGCCGGTGCCCACCCCGACGCACAGGCAACTCGACGCACCTCGCGCCACGCCCCAGCGCGCCTCGCCGAGCCCGTGGGCCTGCACGTCGTTGAGCGCCGTCGCAGGAAGACCGCATGCTTCGGAAAGACGCGCGCACAACGGCTGCCCCATCCAACCAGGCATGATGTCGGTCGAGTGGCGCACGCTTCCCGTCCGGGGGTCGATGATGCCAGATGTGCCGACGCCGACGCCGACGATTTCACCAACTGAGTCGCCATCGCCAGCGTCCGCTGCCCGTCCTCCCCTGCGTGCGCCTGCCGCTAACTCGGCGGCAAATGCAGCAGCCGTTTCTAATACCTGAGCGCCTCCGAGACGGGCTTGCGTGGGCACTTCCGCCCGCTCAACCACACGCGGCGGACGATCCATCTCGGTGTATTCGACAATGCCACCTGCGATTTTCGTCGCCCCGATATCGAGCGCAACCACGAGTTTTGCTGCCATGCCAAGCACCCCGCATCATGAAATCAAATCGTACCAGCGTTTTCCTATTGTCTCACAGTCTTGAGCGAGTCGGACCCCCAGCATACGGCTCGCTCCAAAAAGGCCGGCTTATTTGAGCGAGTCGGACCCCGACGTACGGCTCGCTCCAAAAAGGCCAGCCTATGGGACCTAAGCGAGTTGAAATGCACGGTAGGGCTTCGCAGACGGCCCGCATGCAATCAGATCCTTGGCGCACAAAGACAGCTTTAGTTTTTGGCCGCTATCTCGAGGAGCCGCTTAAACGGCACGCTACGTCCGCACTTGTAAAGCCACATCAAGTACCCGTAGACCGCGTTGACCAGGTACGCCGACCACATGGCGATCATGACCGGATCGCCCGCAAAGCGCCAGGACCGGCGAAGTACCTGGTCAGCACTCGTTCTTGCCTTCGCCGGCGTCGGGCTTACTGTCTCGCATTCGGAGGCACACTGAAGGATGCAATCCATATGACCCCTGTGAAACGGGAGGAACTTGCCCCCATAAAACCCCGTTTTTACTTGCAGCGCTTAACGGGCGGCTGCATGCCCGAATGTTGCTCGTTCATGATACGAATCTTTCTGCCATTGGAATAGTTTTTCTGCGGAACAAACGCGATGGCAGCAAAACCTTGGTCTCGTCTGACTGGCTTTTTCTTCGCTTCCCTCCTTTCTGTTGACGGAAGGTCTTCCCGCCAATAAGGAAGCCCTCCCGGAAACCAAAACCAGGAGGGCCGATGCTACTCAGCTATCCCGACGTTTTGGATGACAGTTTTGGTAACGGGACGTAATTTGCGACAACGTCAAACATCTTGGTCCCGATCGGCCGGAACACCCGACCGATTGCTGGTTAGGATATTCTTCGCTTGTTGAAAGTCAAACCCTTTCGAGCTTTTTCGATGTTGCACAACATCGTTTGTTGTGAATTGCTGGACTCGCTGGACCCCCGAACGGGCGTGTTTCCGCTTCGACCCGGGATAGCCGCTCGTCGTTTTGGGGACGCAAGCCCACGAGGGCACGAGGACTCGCACCTGACGCCAGCCCGATTCCCTGCCCTACTGCAGCATCTCGACGAAAGCGCCGATGCGTGTAGCCATCTGACCGGTATCGGTATCGGAATAATCCGAGGTCAGCGATAGATACGGCAAGCCCAGCTCGTCGGTTACGAAGGTGCCGATCTTCTTGCCTTCGATCGCGTACGTATGGCAGAACTGCAGCACGATTTCGACAACGCCATCGATGCCGAACTCCTCACACGCTTCGCGCAGCGCAACGTAGCGTCCCGGATTCGGGCTCATGACCGAGCAGTTGGCCTTGAGCGTCTTCTCGGCCATCGCGCGGTACGGATCGCCTTGCTCATCCACCATCTCGCGCATCGTCTTGACACCGTTACAGCTATCGAAAGCCACAATCGACGCACCCGCGTCTTCGAGCGCATACAGAATTTTCTCACGCACCCCGATGTTGGGACAACCGGTGATCAGGATGCGGGGTTTCTTGGACTTCGGGCGCTCGACGCCCTTGCCGGTGAGAATTGCGCCGTTCGCAAGCGCCTCTTCCTTTATCTCGCGAGCGCGTTCGGCCATCTGGTGAATTGTCTTGCCGCGGTCGAATGCGAACCCGGCACCATCCATCGCCTCGCAGAATTCCCTGATCGAAACGGGACACGGCTCGAGCTGGCCGACGCTGTAGATCTCGAGCATGTCGCGGCGCTCCTGGTTGTTGCGACAGATGGCCTCGTGAAGGGCCTCGTCCGTGATTTCGACGTCGAGCGTGCGCTCGAGCGCGTCTTTGGCGCGGTGCATCTCGTGCGTCCAGAAGTTGACCGCCTCGTCGCTGTCG
>CADBQL010000166.1 GCA_902796815.1 uncultured Coriobacteriaceae bacterium
ACCGCGCGCATAGGAAGCGGCTATGCCCGCAGGCGCAGAGTGCATGGCGTGGGGGAGCCACTAATTACGCCCCAGATCGCCGCTTCTCTTGCGCGGTCGAAAGGCGGATAAAGCGCGAGACGGCCCGAGATGGGGCAGAGCTGCAGGAGGCGCCGAGCGGGACTCTTTTGCGACGCGGCAGCTTACTGGTCGTCGATTTGCTGACGGGCGACGAGGTCGGCGAAAAGGCCGCCGTGTGCGATGAGCTCGTCGTATGAGCCGTCTTCGACGATGTGGCCGCCATCGAGCATGATGATGCGGTCGCAGGCGCGAATGGTTGAAAGGCGGTGGGCAATCACGATTCTCGTACAGGAAAGGCCCTCGAGCGCATCGCTTACGTGTTTCTGGGTGATGTTGTCGAGAGCCGATGTGGCTTCGTCGAGCATGAGAATGCGGGGTTTTCCGCAGACGGCGCGTGCAATCATGATGCGCTGGCGCTGGCCTCCCGAGATGCCGCTCGAACCTTCGCCGATGAGCGTCTGCATGCCCTGCGGCATCTTGCGGATATCGTCGGCTATGCCGGCAAGTTCGGCGGCTTCCCAGGCGTCGTCGATTGTGGCGCGTGGGTTCATGATTGTGATGTTGCCGAATAAATCGCCCGTGAACAGGTCCCCATTCTGCATCACGACGCCGATATTCTTGCGAAGCGAGCGGGTGTCGACGGATGCGAGGTCTTGACCATCGTAGTAGACGGCGCCCGATGTCGGCTTTTCAAACCCAAGCATCAGGCGCAGGAGAGTCGACTTTCCGCAGCCTGTCGTTCCGACGATAGCGACGTATTCGCCTGGCTGAATCGAAAGCGATATCTTTTCGAGTACGAGCGGTAGGTTTTCCTCGTAACGAAACGACAGGTTCGAAACTTCGATAGCGCCGCTCAAAGATGTGATTTGCTTTTGGTTCGAAAGAGCCTCGGGTATGGCTTTCATGATCGGCTCGAGCATTTCGAGCAACGGGCGCATGCGTGCGATAGAACCGACGTTGGCGGCGAGGGCTGTGACTGCGCCAGATACCATGCCGAATGCGTAGTTGAAGGCCATGTAGTCTGCGACCGTCACGTGCGATGTTGCGGCCACGCCGAAAAACGCAACGGTTCCCGCAGCTGCGATGAGCGGGATCAGCGCAGGAGCGGCGAGCAGCAAGGCGGGTCGGTCGTAGAGGGCGCGCGACATTTGGGAAAAACTGCGTGCCCAGAACGAGAACGCGCGCTTTTCGGCACCAGCGAGCTTGATTTTGGGAACGCCGTGCAGAAGCGAAGGGACGAGGCCCGAAAGCTTTGCTTTTTGCAGCATTTGTACGCGATTGTAGCGCATCGTGTTCAACAGCACGGCTATGACGGCCACGAACTCGAGGAGGACTACCGCAAGTGCTGGAAGGGCGAGCTCGGGTGCGAACGAGAAGATCTGCGCCACATATGCGAGTGAGAAGATACAGGTCAAACCAACGCCCAAAACGTTTTGGGACAGCAGTTGTACAAATAGTGACATGCTCGTGACGCGATGGGCGAGGTTGCCGGGCGCGTAGTTCTTGAAGAAAGCAGGCGGCAGGAGCATGACGCGGGCATAGACGGCCGCTTCCATTTGCACCTGAAGTTTGATCATGAGGCGCGCGTTGACGATCGAGCTGGTTGCCTGGATGAGCGCTTGCGAGCAGACGATGCCGATGAGCAGTGCTGCGATGGGCATGATGAGCGAAGGCGTCTGTGATGGTATGACGCCGTCGAATAGGAGCTTGTAGGCAATCGTCGGCAGCATACCGAGCAGCGTGACAGCGAGCGTGGCGATGATGATGAGCACGTAATCGGCTGGCTCGAGCGATTTGAGCATGAATCCGAACAGGTCGCGTGTCGAAAGCTCGCGTTGGGGAAGCGGCCGATAGAAGCACAGTGCCTCTGGCTCGAGCGCGCTTGCCGTGTGCTTGTTCACGATTACTTTTGACTCCGTGATCGGGTCTACGTAACCATAGCCGCGTATGCCAGCAGGAATGATGGCCACAGGGCTGCCTTCCTTGAGTTTTCCCAGGTAAGCGCCAGACGCGTTGCGCCACCAAGCGCCTTTGAGACGAACGGGGCGTTTCATGACGCCCGTTGGTCGCACGGCGTACTCGATGCGCTCGAGTGGATCGTCCACGTCATCGGGAACTTTGGCGGGGCGTGTGCCGTAGAATGCGAGCAGAGCTTCGATGGCGCTATCAGCGGCGGCCGCATCGTCGAGCGTGAAGCGCGGCGCGCGTCCCGATCCCATGACGGAGGCGGCGAGGCGGGCGAAAGAGTCTTCCATCTGGGCGTCATCGAGGCGCCTGCGCGTGTTGACCTGTTCTGTAAACCAGCTCATATACCGACCACCTCCCTAATTGCTCCGCACGAGGTTTGCATAGGAGCCTTCGAGTGCCATGAGTTCGGCGTGCTTCCCCCGTTCGACTACGGCGCCTTGGTCGAGCACGATGATTTCGTCGCAGTCGCGAATCGTCGAGAGCCTGTGGGCAACGACGATGCATGTGATGCCACGATTTCTGATTGCCTGTATGACGTGGGCTTCGGTTTTCGCGTCAAGTGCGCTTGTGGCTTCATCGAGAATGATGATGCTCGGGTCGATTGCGAGTGCCCGGGCGATTTCCATGCGTTGTAACTGGCCGCCCGAATAATTTTTGCCTCCAGGTGCGATACGTTCGCGATAGCCCAAATCGCGATCCATGATGTCGTCATGGATATCGGCATCGCGCGCTGCGAGCATGATTTCGTATTCCTCGATCGAGCGGTCCCACAGGCGGATGTTGGCGTCGACAGTATCGGCGAACGTCACGATATTCTGATCGACGACGGCCAGCGATCCATGCATCTGTTCGGGCGGAATCTGCGCGCGCGGTATGCCATCGAAGCGCACTTCGCCTGACCAGGGTTTGAATAGGCCACTTACGAGTTTAGCGATGGTGGATTTTCCCGAGCCGGACGATCCTACGAAGGCAACCCATTCGCCCTGTTTGAGAGTGAGCGAAAAATCCTTGATGAGCGGTGGCTCGAGCGGCGAGTATCCAAAGGTGATGCGATCGATTTCGATGTTGCCCGAAAGCTTGCGGGAAAACGCCGCATGCTCGGTTGCCATTTCCTCATCTGAATTCGAGCTCGCGGTTGCCTTCGAGTTTGCGCTCGCAGTCCCTGGTGCAGTTTCTGTGATCGTTTGACCACGTGCGCTATCTTCGATATCGCCTACGGTTGTGGCGTCTTGCTTTACTGCGTTCGCACTCGTCGTTCTGTTGGAAGGTCCGCCGATCTCGGCGCCGGTCACCTTGTCCACATCGACGGGGTATTCGAGCACATCTTGTACGCGCTCCATCGACGTGCGCATTTCCTGTACGTTCTGCCCCAGTCCGATGATGGAATCCACTGGCCCCATGAAGTTTGCGAGTAGCCCCTGAAATGCCAGGAGCATGCCCGCTGTCAGCTCTCCGGACATGATGAGCGAGGTTCCGACGACCAACACGACCATGTTCGCCAAATTGGTTAGGAATTGCGGGATGGACCCAAAGTACAAATCGATTTTGCTGAACTGCACGTTCACGTCGTTGACCAGAGCCTGATAGCCTGCCCAGCGCTCAAAATATGCATCCTCTGCGCCCGATGCCTTGACGGTTTCGATCGATTCAATGCCTGCAATCGTGCTTGAGTAGAACAATCCCTTGTCGCGCGCTTGCTGACGGGCGACGTTTACGCGTGCTCGCGAAACCCGATTGGCTGCTAATGTGTTGAGAGCCACCGTGACAATGCCGACGAGCGTGAGTTTCCAACTGTAACCGAGCATTACGACGAGGTATAAGACGAGCAGAACCGAGTTGAAAAGCGCGGGCGCGAGCTGCTCGACGAGCGTCGCGGCAATGGTTTCGTTGTCCTCTTGGCGCTGCTGCAAATCGCCGACCATGCGCTGGTCGTAGAAACCGACGGGGAGATGCAGCAGGTGCCAAATGAATTCAGATGCGCCGAGAACGGCGAATTTTCCGCGTATCCGATTGAGGTAGACCGCGTTGGCGATGTTCACGGCGCATTGGAGGACGACGAGCGTGCCCAGAAGGACGAGCAGTGGCGTAAGCCACTGGGGGTTATCGCCCGAAAGCACGAAGTCCATGAAAACCGATGAAGCCGATGTGCTTGCGATGGCGGCGAGCGAGAGCACGAACATCGCGAGGGCGAC
>CADBQL010000167.1 GCA_902796815.1 uncultured Coriobacteriaceae bacterium
CCGTACATGGTCGACTCCTTCACGCCCGATGTTGGCTACACTCTTAAGGCCAACCCGAATTACCGCGAGCCGGTTCCTTATGAAACCGTTGAGCTCAAATACATGGACGACGCCCAGGCAAAGGCTAACGCGCTTCTGGCTGGCGACATCGATATGGCAAACGATGTGTCCAACAAGTCCTCTCTCGAGGAGCTCGAGGCGAATGACAGCTTCACTGTCAACATTGCAAATGGCACGCGCACCGGTTTCGCTTGGGTCAACTTCAATAAGATTCTGAAGAACGACGCTCTTCGTCAGGCCGTCATGATGGGCATCGACGGACAGACCATCGACGACGTCACCTTGGGCGGACTGTATGGCTACGGCTACTCCGTCCTGCCTTCCAACCTTCCGTTCAACTACGACAAGCTCACCTATAAGTATGGCTACGACAAGGAAGCTGCAATGAAGCTTCTGGACGATGCTGGCATCAAGGACACCGATAATGATGGCATCCGCGAGCTCGACGGCCAGCCCGTCAAGCTGGTTTGGGTCACGTACGAAAACCGTGGTCTGGGCGATATCGCTGAAGCTGGCAAGCAGCTTCTTACCGAAATCGGCATCGACGTTGACCTTCAGGTTGTCGATTCCCAGAAGGACTGGGATCTCATGGTAAGCGGCGATTACGATCTGATTTCCCAGAACTGGAACGTCTATATCGCCGGTAGCCCTGACACCTATCTTGGTAACTGGGATGCGGGCAATGAGGTTAACTACTGCGGTTACGAGAATGAAGAGTACAGCAAAGCTTACAAGGCTCTGCAGACCGAAATGGATACCGACAAGCGTCTGGAACTCATCACCACGATGCAGCAGTGCCTGCTCGACGATGCGGCTGTTCTGGTCCATGGCTATTACACTGCCTCGATGATCAGCAACAACCAGACCGTTGCTTCTGCACCGGTTCATCCTCTGGATTACTACTGGCTGACGACTGAGGTTAAGCCTGCAGCGTAATATGCGCATAGCTTCTGGATAGGTTTGCGTGCGCGCAAACCTATCCAGAGCTGCTGTAAGACAAGGGGCCTTGACCAGCGAATGTCTTAAGGCTCCTTGTCTTACATTGAGTTTCTGAGAAAGGGGTGAAAGACTTGTCTGGCAAGACGATAGTCTCCCGACTGCTGCAGATGGTTATTGTCCTTTTCGGGATAAGCTTCATGACGTTCTTGCTCACCTATTTGGCACCTGGAGACCCAGCGCGCGCGACGTTGCTAGCACAAGGCCTGATGCCGTCGGAGGCCGAAGTCGAAGCGCTTCGGGAGCAGATGGGTTTAAACCAACCATTTATCATGCAGTACATTAACTGGCTCGTTGCCTGCCTGCATGGTGATTTCGGCGTTTCCTATACGATTTCGTCGGGAAAGCCGGTAGCATCGCTTTTGCTCATGAGGCTGTGGCCAACCATTAAGCTGGCTTTGCTCGCACTTGTCATTATGCTCGTGTTCTCAGTTCCCTTGGGAATCTTGTCTGCAATACATCAGAACAAGCCAATTGACTACATTGTGCGTGGTTTGACATTCTTTGGCGTGTCGGTGCCGGGCTTCTGGGTGGGCCTCATCTTGATTCTAGTCTTTGCGGTAAACTTGAAGCTTGTACCTGCCATTTCTTCTGGCGGAGATTTGCGCAGCCTCATTTTGCCTGCCTGTACGCTTGCTTTTGCCATGACGGCCAAATACACCCGCCAAGTGCGAACCGCCGTGCTGGAAGAATTGCATCAGGATTACGTTATAGGTGCTCGCGCCCGAGGCGTGAGCGAGCGCAAAATCATCTGGGGCAATGTGCTTCCCAACTCCATGCTCCCGCTGATTACCTTGCTGGGTCTTTCCATGGGTTCGCTTTTGGGTGGCACGGCGATTGTGGAGGTTATCTTCACGTATCCTGGCATGGGCAACCTTGCGGTCAACGCCATCACGGGCCTCGACTATCCGGTTGTGCAGGCTTATGTGTTGTGGGTTGCGCTTATTTACATGGTTATCAACTTGATCGTTGACATCTCCTACAACTTCATCGATCCGCGTATGAGGGTTAAGAGGTGAGTAGGATGGAAAAGAAGCAAAATTTCTTCGCAAAGAACAAGACTTTTACCATATTCGGCATCCTCGGCATCCTCGTGGTTTTGGCAGCCATCTTTGCGCCTGTGTTGACGGGGGGCATTGATCCGACGACGGGTTCGCTGAGCGAAGCGCTCAAACCGCCGAGTTCTGAGCACTTGTTTGGCACCGATAAGCTTGGCCGCGATTTGTTCGCTCGCGTTATCTACGGTGCACGCACCTCGCTGATCGCAGCGTTCTCCGTTGTTATTTTGGCATTTGTCGTGGGTACGATTGCGGGTGTGCTTGCCGGTTATTTCGGAAAAATCGTCGATGCCGTCATCATGCGCATCGCCGACATGATGATTGCGTTCCCCGGCATGATCCTGGCCATCGCAGTTGCTGGTATCATGGGCGCGTCTATCCGCAACGCGGTCATCGCCGTAGCGTTAGTCACTTGGCCGAAGTATGCGCGTCTGGCTCGAAGCTTGGTTCTCAAGATACGCGATCGCGATTACGTCTCGGCAGCGATCGTCACCGGCTCCAGGACGCCCTACATGCTTCTCAAATACATGTTGCCGAGCGCTATTACCACGCTGGTTATCACAGCAGCGATGGATATCGGCACCATGATGCTCGAGCTGGCGGGCCTGTCCTTTCTCGGCTTTGGCGCCGTACCGCCGACTCCCGAATGGGGTCTCATGCTCAGCGAAGGTCGTGCCTATATGACCGCAGCTCCCTGGCTCATGATATTCCCAGGCATTGCGATTTTCGTCGTCGTGGTTATTTTCAACATGCTCGGTGACAGTTTGCGCGACATCCTGGATCCCAGGCAGGAATAGGGGGTGCGCATGCTACTAGAGATTAATGACATCGACATTTCGTATGGTGACAACCCTACGGTCAAGGATTTCAGCCTCAAACTCGGCGAGGGGCAGATTTGCTCACTCGTTGGCGAGTCTGGTTCGGGAAAGACTACCGTTATCCGTGCGGTGCTCGGGCTCCTTCCTGGAGCGGGCAAGGTGACGAAGGGCGATATCCTCTTCGAAGGTAGGTCTCTTTTGGGCTATTCGCCCAAGGAATGGCGCGAGCTTCGCGGTAGCGACATCAGCATGATCTTCCAGGACTCGGGCGCTATGATGAACCCCACGAAGAAGATCGGCTCGGTGTTCCTCGAGTATATCCGCACCCATAAAGATGTTTCCAAGGCTGAAGCTTGGGATATGGGCGTGAAAATGCTTGAGCGCATGCATCTTCCCGATGGCGAAAACGTTATGAAGAGCTATCCGTTCCAGCTTTCGGGGGGCATGAGACAACGCGTGGGTATTGCCATGGCCATGACTTTCCAGCCAAAGCTCTTGCTTGCCGATGAGCCTACGAGCGCTCTCGATGTGACTACGCAGGCGCAGATCGTGCGGCAGATGATGGAATTGCGCGACGAGTACGGCACGTCCATCATCATTGTCACGCACAATTTGGGCGTAGCGGCGTATATGTCGGATTACCTCGTGGTCATGAAGATGGGCGAAATTGAAGATGAAGGCACGCGCGATCATATCTTGAATGGGTCGCAGAACGCCTACACGCAAAAACTCTTGGCTGCAGTTCCGTCGGTTGGAGGCGAGCGCTATGTTTAATCCTGAAGATTTGGTGCTCGAAGCCAAGCACGTTACGCGGAAGTTTCCCGCTGCAGGCGGGCGTACGCTCACAGCTTGCGATGACATCAGCCTCAACCTGTATCGAGGTAAAACGCTCGGGCTCGTGGGCGAGTCGGGCTGCGGCAAGTCCACGTTCATGCGCTTTATCGTGTCGCTTGATACGCCTACCGAGGGCGAGATACTGTTCAAGGGCCGCGATATCACCAAGATGAAGGGCGAGGAGCTTCGCCAGGTTCGTCAGCACATCCAGATGGTTTTCCAGGATCCGACGGGCTCGATGAACCCCAAGATGAAGATTCGCGACACCATCTGCGAGCCGCTTTTGAATTTCAACCGCATAAGCAAGTCCGAAGTGGATGCGAAGGCGCGCGAACTGCTTGAGATGGTCGAATTGCCGGGTGATTTTGCCGATCGTTTCCCGCACAACATGTCGGGCGGTCAGCGCCAGCGCGTCGCCATTGCGCGCGCCATTGCGCTCGAGCCCGAAATCATCATCATGGACGAGGCTACGAGCGCCCTCGACGTTTCCGTGCAGAAGACCGTTATCGAGTTGATTACGCGTCTGCAGCGCGAGCATAATATTGCCATTGGGTTCATCGCGCATGACCTGGGACTCATCCAGTCGTTCGCGCATCAGATTGCCGTCATGTACTTGGGCAACATCGTTGAGGTCATGCCCGGTGCGGACATTGACAAATGCGACCACCCCTATACGCACGCGCTCATGGGCGCGATCTTCGACACCAAGATGGATTTCTCGAAGAAGATCGAAAGCATCGAAGGTGAGCCACCGAGCCCGCTCGACGTGCCACCTGGATGTCCTTTCCAGAATCGCTGTGATTGTTGCAAGGAACGCTGCAAGCAAGAAAAGCCCTCATTGGTCGAGGTTGGTCCGAACCACCAAGTAGCTTGCCATATGTTCCGATAGGGGGAGTGTATGGAGAGCATTTCAAGAAGAACGTTTGTTTCGGCAACAGCAGCTGCGGTTGCAATAGGGCTTACCGCATGCAGCAGTGCGTCCGAGGCATCATCTGGGAATAGCGACGCGCAAACTCATGGGAGCGAGGCTTCCATTGAGACCGCTGCGGCAAGTTCCGGCAAACACATCATCGGCGTTGTGGTGTACAACGTAGCCGATAGCGAAGTGATCATGTTCCGTCAGTATCTGGTCGATTATGTGGCTAAGGTTTGCTTCGAAGATGTGCAGCTCGTATATTCGAACAGTGTCACTTCCGAAGAGGAACTGCTCGGCTTTATTGATGACGTTGCGGCCATGGGCGGCGAAGGCGTGCTCAGCTTCATAAACATCGACCTTGCTGCCGAAGTCAAGCGCTGCGCTGATCATGGCATGTATCACATCGTGGCGTCTGGTACGGTGAGCGAAGAAGATTTCGCTGCTGTCGAGGACAATGAGTATTTCCTTGGCGCCATTGGCCCCATGATTGAGATGGAGTACAACGCGGGCTCCGATATGGTGCGCAACTACATTGCCAATAAGGCCGGCGACAGGTACTTCCTTATGAGCGGCGGCGCTTCCGCTGGAAACGAGATGCATTATCAGCGTACGCTGGGCATGCTCGATGCACTCGAAACCGGTTACGGCGTTGATTTGGGAAATACTAAAGAGCTTGCGGGCAGCGAAGAGGCCATGGTGATCGAGAAGGATTCCCTGTCGGTGACCATAGCTCCTGGATATGTTTCGCGAGATACGACGAGACCTGCGGTTATTGAGGCGTTTGGGGACGGGGCGTATGATGTCGTGCTTTCCACGTTGCCCGTAGCCCCCATCTTCGATACGCTCAACAAGGCAAATCTCAAGATCGCGCAAATCGACTGCTATAGCCAAGAAAACCAACTCCTGTTCGCTTCGGGGAAGCTGAGCTACCTAGCGGGCAAGTATGGTTCCCAGGTCGGGCCGTCGTTTGTCGCGATGTACAACGCTGTTACCGGCCATGCTGCGGATTTCCGCGATGCGGGCAAGGCGTTTAAGGTCGTACAGAAATTCTGGTCATCGTCCAACAAAGAGGATTTTGACGAGAAGTACGAGTTTGCCTCTAACATCACATCGCCGGCGTTCAATTACGAGGACTTGTACTCTATTTGCTGCGAGCGTACGCCCAGTGTGACGCTTGATGATTTTAAAACCCTTGCGTCTGCGACTTCGTTCGAAGATGCAAAGGCGCGCCGTTCCGAAGGATAGCGCGCAGACCTTCGCGTGACTCCTCGGACGAGTGTGGCCACGAAGCCGTATTTCCTCTTCGAGGTTTAGTGCGGTTAACATAGACGACTCAGGGCGGATTACTCCCTTCCCGTCCGCCCGCTTCCATAGGGCGCGCAACCCATAGCCCTTCCCATGGGTTGCGCGCCTCTCTATTTGAGCGATTGCAGCATTCCGTGATTCATTCGAGTATGAGGCCGAAAACTGACGGCTGTGTAAATACCACCTGTTCAGCAGCATTGAAACTGCTTCGAAATGACGCCTTTTCCCAGTTTTGCGGTCGGCTTGCTAGTGCTTTTCCTTCTCGAAGGCGGGATTGTCGATACAGTGGGTAATCAGATAGTAGGCGAGCAGCATGAGTCCTGCCATGCCCCAGGTCGGGGGATAGACAGAAGCGATGGCGCGGATGCCGCCGAAC
>CADBQL010000168.1 GCA_902796815.1 uncultured Coriobacteriaceae bacterium
TACGTTCCATCAGCGGTCTTAAAAATGGCACCGTCATCGAACCCATAAAACCAACCGTCTATACGGCCTTCATACACAATTTCGCCCATAACCCGACCTTCCAGGTGAAACACCGTTTGCGAACGCGCATTCAGTCGTTTGAAGTCTAGCTAATTCAAATATTTTTTAGTGATTATGCGCTAATTCATAGGAAAACGGCTAGGAATAAATTGGCAACGGTTTTGAAATATGCCCCACTCAGTGCAAACGGTCTTTCGCCTGCGTAAGCCGCATCCCAACATGAGTCGTGCCCCAGGGGCGTGACTCATCGGAGGATGCCGCCCGTCAGCTCGCAACGGCAAGCCCCTTAACAGGAAAATGAGTCTTGCCCCAGGGGCGTTGCTCATCGGGGAATGAGTTTTGCCTCAGGGGCGTGACTCATTGGGGGCGAGATTGTGTGCGAAAGCGGCCGTGAACGAGGTAGTAGTCCACGATAGCGCAAACGGAAACGACTGCGAGGACGAGATAGCTCGCGCTGTAGCCTACAAGCGGAATAATCGCGCCAATCGCAACAGGGCCGATTCCGCTGCCCAAATCCATGCTCATAAAGAAAGTCGAATTGGCTTTTCCCAGCTCATCGATGGGCGCATCGCGGGCAATGACCGCCTGAACGATTGATTGAGTCGCGCCGATGCCAAAACCGAGAAGCGCCGCAGACGCAAGCAGCAGCACCGCTTCCGACGCGAATGCTAGAACCACAAAGCCAGCGACGAGCGACACGAGACATATATAGATGGTGGAGTTTTCGCCCAAACGATCGATGCGCCGCCCGACAATCGGCCGCGACACAAATATCACGACCGCATAAATCACAAAGTACACGCTCACCGCTTCGTCGAGGCCGAGACTGTCGGCGTATCCGGCCACAAACGAAATAATGCCTGCATAGCCGAGGTAAACCAGAAACAGGACCGAGGAAATCGGCACGACCGAAAGCTGGACGTATTTTCCGATGCTGCGGAGTTTGCGCGGGGTTTCGTGGGAAAGCGTGCTATGGGATGATTTTGCGGCCGCCGAGCTGTTGGCCGGCGCGGCGCCGGTTGCCACGCCGCCGGCCGACGTCGTCACGGCACAAGGCGTTTCGCCCGCAACCTGCGCCGTTTCGCCAACCTGCGCCGTTTCACCTGCAGCCTGCGCCATTTCGCCAACCTGCGCTGCAGCGTCCTCGTGCTCCAGCAAATCTTCAGGCTCAAAAACAATCTCCTCGGGAGGCGGAATCTTGAGCAACGGCACCGTGAACACCGAAAACACCGCCACGCCCGCCGCGAACGCGAACATGGGGAAATACCCTTCGAACACATTCGTGAGCATGATCGCCACAAACGGACCGATGCCCGTCGCGAGCGCCTGCATCATCGCGTAATAGCCGATACCCTCGCCGTAGCGTTCGGGCGGCAGCACGAGCGCAGCGCCCGCCGCGGCCGAGCCCGTCGTAATCGCAAAGCCGAAGCCATGGAACACGCGAACGACCAGAAGCGGCACAAACCCCATCGGGACCAGGTACAACAGCATTGCAATTGCGTTTATGATCACGCCGATCGCAATCGAACGCTTGACGCCCCACAAATCGATTTTTCCGCCGAACGCCATGCGAGCAAAGAGCGCCGAAATGACGTAGGCCGTGACCGCAAGCCCTGCGACACTTGCCATGACGCCGTACGTATCCATCGCGAATTGGACGAGCTTGACCATGATCAGGTAAAACGACAGCGCCGAGCAAAAGTTGATGCCCATGAGCACGATGAGGCTGCGCGACCAGAGTTTCGGCTGGGTTTGGGTCGTTCGGCCTATCATGGGTTACGCCTCGCTTCGCATCGGATGACCGCCAGCGAGTCGCGCCCCGCATCTGGCCAGGCGCACGCGCGCGGGCTTTTTCCAACCGTTCATTAATCGCATACGCATAGGCTATGCCTCTTTTTTCCTGGTAAAATCTGGCACCTGCGCAAGCAACACGGCGGCAAACACGAGCAGGCAGCCAAACAGCTCGACTGTGCTCAAGCTTTCGGAAAGAATAATCCATCCGCCGATAGCCGCAAACACGGACTCCAAGCTCATGATAATCGATGCGACCGTTGGATCGGTCGATTGCTGCCCGATAATCTGCAGCGTATAGGCAATGCCATCCGAACAGATTCCCGCGTACAGAATCGGCACGAGCGCGACGAGAATCGCGGCGGGATCGGGCTGTTCGAACAGAAACGCGCACACGATCGAAATTCCACCTGCGGTCAGCAGCTGCACGCGCGAAAGGCGCACCCCGTCGACGGCGGTATAGCGATCGATGATCAGGATGTGAATCGCGTAGCCGAGCGCGCTTCCGAGCACGAGCCAATCTCCCAGGTAGACGTTTTGAAGCCCATCGGGTACGCAGAGCAAGTACATCCCCAGAAGGGCGATAGCTACGGCGGCGATGACGAGGGGGTGAAGGCGTTTCCCCAGGAAAACGCCCAGGACGGCGACCATGACCATGTATGTGGCGGTCACGAAACCCGACCGGCTCGACGCAGCCGCTTCGGGCGGATAGGCCGTGATGCCCGCTTGCTGGAGAAACGAAGCGATGCAAAGGGCGATGCCGCACAGGATGCCCGCGACGAGCAGCGTGCGTTTTGTGTAGCCGCCGTGCGTGGCGGGCTGGCTTGCGACAACAGGCGGCTTATCCTGGCCAGATCGCTTTCGCCAGGCAATGACGCCGCTTAGGAACACCGCACCCACGACGTTGCGCGA
>CADBQL010000169.1 GCA_902796815.1 uncultured Coriobacteriaceae bacterium
AAGAACAGTGCGTACAGCGCGAAGATCGGGGTGTTCGCCTTGAAGGAGAGAACCATGCAGGCCGTCAGCGAGATGATACCGAGCAGAGGAGCAATCCACTTCTTGTCACGCGGCAGCTTGTCCATAATCCAGCCGCCGATCGGGCCGAGGATACCGCATGCGCACAGGATACCGCCGACCAAGCCAGCCGGACCCGCTTCCCAGCCCATGCCACCAGCCGCAACGTCCATCGCCAGCCACGTTTTGAGGTACTGCGAGAACGCGTAGTTCATATAGTTGAAAATCGCGAACAGGATAATGAGCGACCAGAGCTGGCGGCTCTTGAAGTACTGCAGAACGTCACGCAAGCGCTTGCGCTCGGGTGAGACCTCGGAAACCTCGTCGCCGCGCGGCTCGCGAAATACGATGAAGAAGACTACGCCCGCAATGGCCATGAGCACGATCCAAAGCCAGTTCAAAGACACGATGTTGCCGCCGAGAAGATCGAGAACGTTTCCGCCCCACATGTTGACGGTGAAAATTCCGATAGGAGCCCACGTAGACCAGATGGCCATGGCACGACCGCGCGTGGCACCAGGGAACCAAATCGAAACGCATGTCGGACCTGCCACGATTGTGCAAGCAAGCGCGAGGCCGAAGATGAAACGCCCGACCTGATAACCCGTCCAGCTCGTAGTCAGGCACATGGTCGTAATAATTGAGGCGACGATGGCGATGGCAACGCCGATAACCGATGCCCATTTGGGACCTATTTTCTGAACGATGAACGTAGTCGGGAACGCCATGATGATCGCGCCGATGGGCACCCAGCTCATCGAGTTGGACATGACCATGCCGATGCAGCGGCCCAGGTTTTCACCAAACCAGGCTCCAAGAGCCTCGCCTTGGAGCTCCGCAGGATTGAAGCCGAACATCGCCTGGATGTCCGGGTTGTTGAACAGGAACCACTTAGTTGCGGTGCCGCCGGTGACGCCGGGCATCCACTGCCATTCCCACACAAGCGTCACTGCGACGAAAAGCGACGCGAACAGGCACGGCCACGCGTAGGCCGGCGTCTGTTGAGGAGCGCCCTCGTTGGGTTTTGCCATTTTTGTTTCCCCTTTTCGAAACCGAGACGAAGACACTGCGCATCGATTCCCTCCGTTGGAGTCAAGCTTTGAGCCTGGAGCAGCTTACGCAAGCGCTGCGCAATGTCCTCTACGAGATTGCGGAATCCATCCGCTTCAGCAGGTTTTGGAATACCTGCTCGGTGATGCGGGTAACCTCCCCGATCACCCGATTTGCTGAAACTGCAGCGGATGCTTGATGCCCGCTGCAGTTTCAATTGCGCGCTAGATGTTGAAAATCCTTTCGGCATTACCACCCAGGATAAGGTTACGGTCCTCTTCGGTGATGTCGAGGCCGTTGATGGTCTCGACGGAGCGGGCAAGCCACTCGTAGAATACGGGGAAGGAGGAACCGAGCAGGATGTGATCGGCACCACAGGCCTTGATTGCGCACTCAAGCTGATCTTTGCCCCAGCTCATCGGATGGGTTGCATCAAAGAAGATATTGTTCTTAAGGAACTCGTCATACTCATCGCGGCCGACGTTGGTGACGAGGCGGTTCATGGCTTCCTTCTTCTTCGTCGACTTATGCGGCGCGAGGAGTTCCTTGAGCGCGAACCAGTTGCCGCCGAACATCGTGTGCACGAACTTGAGGTTGGGCCACTTGGCGAACATGCCGGAATAGACCTCACGGCCGACGGCCGTCGCCTGAACAGTCACACGACCGAGCTCGCGGCGAAGGACCGTGTACTCCTGGAAGTTCTTGAAGCTGTTCTGGCCAGGAGTGTGATGCACGACGGCTGGCAGCTTCATGTCGTTGAGCACGGTCATCATGGGAGCGAACAGCTCGTCATCCAAGAACTTGTTGCCGTAGGAGCAGGCGAACTGCACGCCGATCATGCCGAGGTCCTCGACGCAGCGCTTGAGCTCGGCGATGTCCTCGGGGCGACCGTACGGCGGCACGACCGCGTTCGCGAGCAGGCGGCCTTCGGACTGGCGGCACATCTCGGCGGCTTGGTCGTTGACGATTTTGCAAATCTCGAGCGGCAGCCATTCTTGCCAGACCGGCATGCGCAGCATCGCCACATCGACTCCCGCTTCGTCCATCGCGTTGATCTTGGCCTCGAGCGTATAGTCGCCCTCGACGTAGTTCAAAATCTCGTCACCGTTATCGCAGGCGAGAACGACCTGGTTCTTTGTACCGTCGGGCGTCTTGTCCAGATAGGCTTTCACTCCCATCGTAATCGGCGCAGAGTACAAAAAGCCGTTGAGCACCTTGTCGTTGGTGAATAGGTCCGTCGGCAAGAAATGCATGTTGTCGTCGATAACCCTTTGCTTCTTTTCTGCCATGTCTCCTCCTTATGGCTTGTTTTTGACCGGGTAGGCCTCGAGGCTCGTTGCCTGATCGGACTCCCGGCGGTCACCTTTACAGACGGGGTAAGCCACCACTCCCCTCCCCGGAGCGCAAGATTTGCCTGCTCCTGCTGCAATCGGGCTGTCCGAGAGGGGCTGGACAGCCCGACATGACCACGATTACTGCTGGTAAATCGGGGTGACGACGCCTTCTTTCATCTTCTTCATGTTCTCAGAGTTGCGTACGCGCCAATCGATGCGGCCGTTTTCCTTCGCCCACTCGGGCACGGTGTGGCTGAACTCGCGCGGTGCACGCACATCGATGTTTGCCAAACGCTCGACGATATCCTCAGTTGCCATAATTGCATTCCTCTCTTCTCACGGGTGCCATCCCAGCCTTGGACCCGCCTGATCTGCTCTTGCGGATCTGGTTTTGTTTTCCGAGATGCAGCGCTACGGCTGGTTTCACACTGCATCTCGGGGGGAATCGTGTTCCGATTGAGCCGTGACGCCGATTCCTATGGCGCTTCGACTAGCCTTCCTTGATCGGGAACAGGATCTTTTTCGGGCAGTCAATCTGCTTGACGAGCTCCTCGACGGGGCCCCACTCGAGGCACTGGGCTTGGCAGTGCTGGACGCACGACGGCTTTTTGCCCTTGCCCGTGCGCTCGGCGCACAGATTGCACCACTCGGTGAAGTACGGTAGGAAGTCGTACTGGTAATGCTTCTTGCCCTCTTCGATTTGCCACGGACCGAACTTCTGAATCTTGATGCCGAACTCGTTTTCGGTGTAACCGCACTCTTGTTGGCAGGCCAAAACGCACGCCTCGCAACCGGTGCAGTAGTTGACGTCGGCAAGAATTCCGTACATAGTCATCTTCGTTACCCCCTCGCCTTACGCGTTTTCGCCGTCGCGGTAGATCTTGCACATCATGGACTTGTAGTTCGAGCCGAAGCCGGATACGCCCGCATCGAACGGAACCAGGTTGTTAATCTGCGACTCGAATACGCCGAACAG
>CADBQL010000170.1 GCA_902796815.1 uncultured Coriobacteriaceae bacterium
ACGAGCGCAAAGAGCATCTCGTAGGCCTCGTGAACGATTTTGAGCCAGAAGCGCACATACGGCTCGTAATTGTTTAAACCGCGGTCCCACTTCTCGACGCATGCGTTGAGCGCATCGTAATACTCCATGGCCCGTTTCTCGATAATCCGATCGATGCTGACGTAGCGGAACACATCGAAACCGGCTTTTTCGAGCAACAGCTCTGCGAACAGACGCGCTATACGCCCGTTTCCCTCATCGAATGGACGAATGCAAAGGAAATCGACGGTGAAAACCGCACTGAGAATGAGCGGACTGCATGCGTCCGCGTTGAAGGCTTCCGCCAAGCTGTCGCAGGCACCACCGAGTACGAGCGGGGTCTCGAATGCCGTGATGGGGCTGACAGGCATAGCTTGCAAATGACCGTCGACCTGCACGTAGGCGTAGTCTTTCTTGCGGTAGCGGCTCTTGCGACCCAGGTTGCGATGCTTGTAGAGCGTTTCGTAGAGCGCAAGGATGGTCGCGGTGGACACGTCGAGGCTTTGAGCTGCGCCTTCGCATTGGGCTGCGCCCTCCATATCGGAGGCCGCATCGCCATTGGCAGCACCGTCCATATCGGCAACGCTCTCAATCATGCGAAGCGCGTTCGAATAGCCAATCACCTGCGCTTCCGTTTCGGTCAGAGCGGTGGCACCTTCAAGCAGCTCGCGCGTCCGCGACGAGTCGATATAGAGTCCCTCGATACGGGTGGATGCCTCTACATTGTCAAAATGAGCCGACCCTTCGAGGGTTGTAAGCCCAGCAGCATCCATCTGCTTGAGCAGGTCGAGCTTGCCCTTGTCCTGGTACAGACGCACATTAGCATTGCCCACCTTGCCGTCGAACAGCTGACGCGGCAAGTGACGGTAATCAAACGTTCTCATGCCCACCCCTTATTCTGAATCTCGTCTTCACAACCCCCAAGCAAGCTCGATAGGACACCAGAGCATCTCTCGACATAACCTACCGCGCTTTTTTGCCGAAGCATCTGAATCAGGCTTAGCTTACTCCCAATTGACGCATATTAGGTAGAACCTCTATCTTTTTCTGCCTAATTTAAGGCAGAAAATAGGCTGAAACAGACAAATTGGCAATGTTAGTTCAAAGCCATCCCCTTTTTCTGCCTAAACAAATGGTTGAATATCGATGGGTTAAATTACTAAGAGAAGGGGGGAATTCATGGCTAAACAGCTAGTCGTGGACCCGAAGAAGTGCGTTGCCTGCCGCACATGCGAGCTCGTGTGCTCGTTCAAGCACAACGAGGAGTTTAATCCTCGGCTCTCGAACGTGACCGTATTCCATTACGAGGAAGCGGCCATCACCGTGCCGATCATGTGCATGCAGTGTGACGAGGCTTGCTGCGCAGCGATCTGCCCGACCGGCGCGCTCAAGCGCAACGCAGAGGGCGTCATCACGCACGACGCCAACAAGTGTATCGTCTGCAAGATGTGCGTCAGCGCCTGCCCGCTCGGCAACGTTTCGTACTCGGTCTCCAAGAAGAAGATCTTCAAGTGCGACCTGTGCGACGGCGAGACGTGGTGCGCCTCATACTGCCCGACTGGCGCCATCAGCGTCGTCGACCCGGACGAGGCGCCCGACAAGAAGAAGCTTGCCGCCGATAAGCTCAAGGCAGCTGTCGAGGAGGTGCTTGCATAATGACGCAGCAAAACGGCTGGATCGGAACCATCCTTCGCGTCAACCTTACCGAAGGAACCATCAAAAAAGAACCGCTCAACATGCAGGACGCCAAGGACTACGTTGGCGCACGCGGCTTGGGCACCAAGTATTACTGCAACGAAGTCGACCCGAAGGTCGACCCGCTATCACCCTAAAACAAGCTCATCTTCATGACCGGCCCTCAGACCGGCACCGCAGCTTGCTCGGGCGGCCGCTACGAGGTCGTTTCGAAAGCTCCGCTGACAGGCATCATCGGCGCTGCGAACTCCGGCGGACACTTTGGACCCGAGCTCAAATACGCGGGTTATGACGGCATCATTTTCGAAGGCAAGGCAGAAGAGCCTGTCTACCTGCACATCGACGATGACCTGGTCGAGCTCCTTCCCGCAGGCGATCTTTGGGGCCAGGGCGTTCATCCCGTAACCGAGGCGCTTGAGGAAAAGCACGGCAAGGTGCACGTAGCTACCATCGGTCGCCCCGGTGAGCGCATGATGCTGTATGCTGCCGTCATGAACGACAAGAACCGCGCCGCTGGCCGTGGCGGCATGGGCGCCGTCATGGGCTCGAAGAACCTCAAAGCCGTCGTCGTACGCGGTACCGGCGGCGTCAAGGTCGCTCGCCCCAAGGAGTTCATGGAAGAGGCCACAAAGGCGCGCAACATGCTGCGCGAGCATCCCGTTACGGGTGCCGGCCTCGCCGCGCTCGGCACCGAGGTCCTCGTAAACATCGTCAACGAGGTCGGCGGCCTGCCGCTGCGCAACGGTCGCGACGGCTCGTACTGGGACAAGGCAGACGACACCTCCGGCGAGCGTCTGGTCGAAACCCATCTCATCAAGAACCAGGGCTGCTTCGGCTGCACCATCGCCTGCGGTCGCGTGACCAAGATCGAAGGCCGCGGCGACCTAGACGGCTTCGGCGAAGGCCCCGAGTACGAGGCTGGTTGGTCCTACGGCGCAGCCTGCGGCGTCAACGACATCGGCGCCATCGTCAAGGCAAACTTCATCTGCAACGAGGAGGGCATGGACCCGATTACCCTCGG
>CADBQL010000171.1 GCA_902796815.1 uncultured Coriobacteriaceae bacterium
CCGAAGTCGGCATGGCCGGGCGTGTCGATGACGTTGATTTTCACATCCTTGTAGGTAATCGAAACGTTTTTCGACAAAATGGTGATACCGCGTTCGCGCTCCTGGTCGTTGCTGTCGAGTACGCGCTCGGCGACTTGCTGGTTCTCGCGGAACACGCCGGCGGTGTAGAGCAGCCGATCGACGATGGTCGTTTTGCCATGGTCGACGTGTGCGATGATGGCGACGTTGCGGATGTTGTCTTGCTTCATGATGCCCCTTTGTGCTCTTGGGTTTCTTGCGTTCGTTTGCATAACTGGCAAATAATAGCACACCAAACGCATCACCTTGGTGCAAGCGAGCACTTCATGTGTCCCCTGTGTCCCACTCGGACAGAATTAGTGAAGCGAATTTGTCCATATTGTGCACCGATAACAGCTTAAATTTGGCTGTGCGACAATTGCCTACGCTACTAAATGTATGACAGGCTGGCAATTGCTGGTCGTCTTCACCTCAAGGAGATTGCAGTATGAGAATGGCGAAGTTCGTGAAGGCAGCGTTTGCACTTGGTATTGTGGCAGCGTGCGTGGTGTCCCTTGGGGCATGCGCGAACTCGAGCGATTCTTCGGCTGGCGGCGCGGCGGCAACCGTCAATGGTACGGAAATCTCGGAAGAGGAGATTACGACAAACATTCAGAACATGCGCGAGCAATACAGCCTTGCCGACGAGGAATCGTGGGGAAAGTATCTCGTCGAGATAGATCAAACCCCCGAGGACTTCCGCAAGCAGCTGATCGATGGCCTTGTTGACAAGGAGCTGCTGAAAAGCGGCGGCGAATCGCTCGATGTTACCGTTGAGAGCTCTGAGGTTGACAAGTACGTCGACGAGATGAAGGCCAATTTCGACTCGGATGAGAAGTGGGCCGAGGCGCTCAAGCAGGCAGGCTTCACCGAGGAAGAGTACCGTACAAACATCGAGGAGTCTCTCCAGCAGCGCAAAATCACGGAGCATTTCACCGAAGGGGCCAAGGTAGACGATAAGGAGCTGCTCAAGACGGCTCAGGACTACGCGCAATACTACGACGGGGCCAAGCGCTCGTCGCACATTCTGTTCAAAGTCGAGAGCGGTGCTGATGAAGCCGCCAAGAAAAAGGTTCGCCAGAAGGCCCAAGAGGTTCTCGATCAACTCAAGGCCGGCAAGATCGATTTTGCTGCAGCCGCAAAGAAATATTCCGAAGATGAAGGAAGCGCAAAGAATGGTGGCGATGTGGGCTGGGATATGCTGAGCAGCTTCGTGACCGAGTACAGCGATGCGCTGGCCGGGCTTGACAAAGACCAGATGAGCGATTTGGTGGAAAGCGAATACGGCTTCCATATCATCAAGTGCACCGATGTCTTCAAGGCTCCAAAGAAGCTTGCCAAGTTCAGCCAATTGCCCGAGGCTTTCCAGACGAGCATCAAGGAAATGGCCAAGTCTCAGAAGGCGAACGAGGATTACGAGGCATGGCTTAAGGAACAGCGCGAAAAAGCCGATATCGTGATTAATGACATGCCTGCTGACGTGCCGTACAACGTTGACCTTTCGAAGTACAAGACCTCAGATAGCGACGAGAATGCCGACGAAGCCGCTGAAGGCGAGGACGGAGATCTCGTGGAGTTCGAGGATGAGGAAGCCGCAACTGCGGATGGCGAAGAAGCCGAAGGGGAAGCGAGCGCTGATGGCGAAACCGAGGAAGTCGTCGAGCTTGAAGAGGCTGACAAGTCCGAGATGAGCTCTGAGGCGGCTGCTTCCAAGGAGAGCTCCGACGCAAGCGCCAGCTCTGCGGCTGCCGAGGAAAAGTCCGACGCAAGCGCCAGCTCTGCGGCTGCTGAGGAAAAGTCCGACGCAAGCAAAAAGGCTGCTTAGCGATTTAGAGCGGACGAGACGAAATGAACAGACGGCCCGTGACCTGTGCGTTGCGGGCCGTTTCCATTTGGTGATGAGTCGCGCCCCTGGGGCGTGACTCACTGGGGAGCGGGCTGCGCCACGGCGATGAGTCGCGCCCCTGGGGCATGACTCATTGGGGAAAGGAGGGGCGATGGAGCAGGCGGATTCTTTTCAGCAGAGTGCGTGCGACGTGCTGAAGCAGCGGTTTGGTTACGAAACGTTTCGCCCTGGCCAAAGCGAAATCGTTTCGGCAATTTTGCAGGGGCGCGATTGCGTCGGCGTCATGCCGACTGGCGCAGGGAAATCGATTTGCTATCAGGTGCCTGCGCTCGTTTTTGCCTACGGGGATCAGCTAGGGTCCCAAAACGAGTGGGCTTTTTTGCCCGCGGCGGCACTGACTATCGTGATATCGCCACTCGTTTCGCTTATGAGCGATCAGGTTATGGCGCTTAAGAACTCTGGGATTGCCGCGGCATACCTTAACAGCAGGTTGACGTTCGCCCAGCAAGAGGAAGTGCTGTCTCGCGCCCGCGCAGGAGCCTATGCGCTCATGTACGTTGCGCCTGAGCGGCTTGCCGACCCGCGTTTTTTGTCTTTTGCCGCCTCATCGGGAAGCATTGCGCTCGTGGCGGTTGACGAGGCACATTGCGTTTCGCAGTGGGGACAGGATTTTCGACCTTCTTATCTGGGGATAGGCGATTTCATTCGCTCGTTGCCCGTGCGGCCAGTCATTGCGGCGTTCACGGCGACGGCAACTCCGCGTGTAGCTGATGATATCGTGCGGCTTCTGGGTCTCGATGGGCCTCTTCGCATGACGACCGGTTTCGATCGTCCGAATTTGCGTTTCGAAGTCGAGCAACTCTCAGACAAGAAAAAACTTGCTCGCATCGCCGCCCGCGTGTTGGCCAATCCGGGCGAAAGCGGCATCGTGTACTGTTCCACTCGCAAGGATGTCGAGCGTGTTCATGAAGCTCTCGTTGCTGCAGGTGCGCGGGCAACGCGCTATCATGCAGGGCTTTCGCATGGCGAGCGCGAGGTCAACCAGCGTGCGTTCGTGAACGACGATGCGCCGGTCATGGTCGCGACCAATGCGTTTGGCATGGGCATCGATAAGTCCAATGTGCGCTACGTCATACACCACAACATGCCTGGGAGTCTTGAAGCGTACTATCAAGAGGCGGGCCGTGCGGGCCGTGACGGCGAGCCTTCGGATTGCGTGCTCTTGTGGAACGATTCCGATATTGCGACGTGCCGTTTTTTCGTTGAGCAGGAATCGGGAAACGAAGCGCTGACCCCTGAAGAGCAACAGCTCGTTCGCGCTTCGCAGCGCCGCCGTCTTGCGTCAATGGCCAATTATTGCATGACGACCGACTGCCTTCGCGCAACGATTCTGCGCTATTTTGGAGAAGGGGAGCAGGCTGGCGTCGAACAAGGTCTTGGACTTGATGCGCCGCAGGGATGCGGCAATTGCTCGAATTGCGACGGTGACGTCGATGCGGTGGACGTGACCGTGACGGCTCGTTCGGTCATGCGCTGCGTGCACGAACTGCGTGGCCGTTTTGGAAAGGGCATCGTGGCAGATGTGCTCTGTGGATCAAAGTCGGCGCGTATGCGCGAGTATGGGCTTACGAACAAGCGCACATACGACATCGTTTCGGATTCGCCAGCTCTTGTGAAAGAAATTATCGAGCTGTTGACTGCGGGAGAGTATCTGGAAATCAGCGAGGGTCGCTATCCGCTCGTCGGTTTGGGGCCGCGTGCGCGCGAGGCGGCAACCGATGAGTTCCGACTGTACATGAAGCGGCATCGCAAGTCGACGGCTGCTACGGGCCGTGCGCACATGGCGAGTTTTGGCGAGGGCGTGAGCGCGAATATGGGCTCGTCGGGCGCATCGAACGCATCGGGCGCGGTTCCCCTTTCGACCGAGGAGCAGCAAGAGCTCTTCGAGCGCTTGCGCCAACTGCGCAAGCGACACGCTGACGAAGAAGGCGTGCCGCCCTACATTGTCTTTTCGGATGCGGCACTGCGCGCTATGTGCGCTTTGCGCCCGGCGACGGACGATGAGTTCTTGGCCGTTTCGGGCGTTGGCCCCGTCAAGCTCAAACGTTATGGGAAGGCTTTTCTCGAGGAAATCAACGGTGAGCGATAAGACACTTCCTTGGGGCGATGAGTCGTGCCCGAGGGATGAGTCACGCCCCAGGGGCGAAACTCATTCGGAATAATTATCTTGAATGGGTAGTATCCCAGGATAAATTCATCATCATGCCTGCATTCGCAGCGTAGTCAGTACCAATGGTGGGTACTTAAATAATTAATTCAAAACTAAATAGTGTTGGTTTATCTATCTTATTCACTTTATGATTCGCATCAGTTCTATGAGTAATGCACGTTTCCATACCACCTGTCACGCTCGCTAGAGATGACAACACGACCAGGTGCTGCTCGCCTCTCGAGAAAGTGCCGAAAGGATTCTGCAAAATGAACGCTTCGAAACTCATCCCCTTGCTTCCCGTAATCGCTGGCATCATGTGGGGCTCGGTCGGCGTGTTCGTGCGTTTTCTCACGGCCGGCGGACTTGATAACGGAACTATCGTCTGTACGCGCATGCTCGTTTCGGCTATTGTGCTGGGGTTGTTTATGCTCGTGAAGAACCGCGAGCTGTTCAAGTTTCCGAAAAAAGCGATTCCGATGCTGCTCATCGGCGCAATAATCGGCAGTGCGTACATGAACGTGATGTACAACATTGCCATCCTTCAGCTGCATCTCGCTCTGTCATCGGTGCTTCTCGGCATGTTTGCGCTGTGGGCGATCTTTCTGGGATGCATTTTCTTCAAGGAAAAACTCACCGTACGTAAGATTGTTTGCGTCGTTCTCGCCCTCTTCGGCGTGCTGCTCGTTTCTGGCGCGCTAGA
>CADBQL010000172.1 GCA_902796815.1 uncultured Coriobacteriaceae bacterium
GCTGCATCATGATGTTGTTATAGTCGCCGAGCGTCTCGGGCGCGCCACCGGCGAAAGTCTTGACGATATCGGCATACTCATCGGACTCGAGCGCCTCGAGGCCAGCGGAGTCGGTCTGAGTCATGACATGCTTGTCGGCCAGATCTTCGAGCTTGGCCACATCGCTGTCGGCCTTGACCACGAGCACCTGGGCGTTGTACATGTACGGATCGCTGAAGTCATAGGTCGCCTTGCGCTCCTCGGTGACGGTGAAGCCGTTCCAAATGCAGGTGATGGTGCCCGCATCGATGAGGGCGTCTTTGGCATCCCAGTCAATGGGCTCAGCCTTGAACTCCCAGCCGTTGCGCGCGCAGACTTCCTTGGCAAGGTCGAGGTCGACGCCAGTGTACGCGCCGTCGTCGCCAACATAGCCGTACGGCGGGTATTCGGAGTCAAAGCCGACGACGAACTCAACGGCCTCACCAGACTCGGCAGATGCCGATGCGGCTTCGGAGCTGGCAGCCGCTTCGGAGCTTGCGGACGCCGCGCTGCTAGCGCCCGAATTGCTCGAGCAACCAACGAGCGCTAGGGCTGCGAGCGCAAACGCAACGACAGCCACAGCTACGAACTTCATTCTTTTCATAATTCCCTTCCCTTCACATATCGCCGGACTTCCACCGCCCTTTGCGGCTCCCTCTTCCGACACTTGCTCTCACTCTATCGTGATAAAGCGTACGTGAGTATACCACAGCATCGTTGCGCATGATGGCTCAATACGGTGATAAGAAGATGGAGCGAGACGATAGGAATACGAAAAGGAGCCAGGTACTGCCAATAGCAAGACCTGGCCCCTTGCAGTTTGAGATTTTGACTAGCTCGACTTTTTCTTGGAGGACTTGGCGTCCTTATTTGCGGTTGCACTCTTAACGATGGTAACGCCCGAGAGGTCGAAGGGTTCACCGAACCATTTGGTCTGAATGACCCGTATCATACCGCCCGAATTGAGCGAGCTCATACCACTCGCCACAGCCTGCTGCATTTCGGCATTGGAATTCGAGACCGCAGCGCAAAATCCGCTCGGATCCTGCAGAAGCGCGATGATCTTGCAATCGAAACCGTTCGTGTGCGCCATATACGCCCCGATAACCGCATCCGCAGCCACATAGCGAACGGTGCCATCGCGCATGACGTCGAACGCGTTTTTCAGATTATCTTGCGGCACAAGGGAATCGTCGCCGAACAGATTGGTCACACCCCATGAGCTTTTCGAAGAAGCTTGAGCTGCTATCTGGGGCTTTGAGTCAACCGTCGGCACCGCGGTTTCTGCAGCCATCCCGAACAGGGCCACGCCGGTTTGAAGATACGGATCGGAATGCCAACAAGAGGTGTCTTCTTCGGATAAGTCCACTCCGAGCACCATGTCAACGCTACCCTGCTCGAGCGCCGCTATCGGATCGTTTCCCACATCGACAATCGAAACCTTGCAACCCATCTGATCAGCCAGATACGCAGCTATGTCAACGTCGACGCCCACAACACGCGCCGAAGAAGGAGATTGCCCTGCAAGCGGCGCTGAGCCCACGTTCACGCCGACGGTCAGAGTATGGGGCTTGACCAACGCAGTATCGGGAACCGTCTGCTCGGGCGCAGTTGGTGTGTAGGTATGCGCCTGGCAACCCGTGAGCGCGAAGCTCACGCACGCGACGACGATGCAGACAATTGTCGCGACCCTGACCCGTTTCATGCTACTATCCTCCGTTCTCAAGCGCACCGCATGTGCGCCTGCTTCGCATGGCTCGTTGTTTCCTTCGGCTGACCTAGTCTTCGACCCCACACTCGCGCATTGGGGCTGAGCTGCTCACCATCACCCTCTCGCTCGCCGCGACACAGCGCCGCGTATCAACGAGCGATGCGACTTACTCCTAGAACGCGCCGTGCTCGCCGGCCGCACGTACGACCGGTTTACGTGGATCCTTTTGACCGCATCTGCCATGGACTTGGAGCATACGCCCCGCAACTACAGACCCGAAAGAAACAACTCACAAGTGTAGCAGATAACAGCCGCAGGGCCCCGCAAAATGGAAGCGCGACGGTTTTGCCACAAACAGCGAAAAGCGTGACGGGTTTTTCTTTGCCATGTCACTACTCACCATATCGGCGAGATTCCGAAGCAAAACCCCAGTTGA
>CADBQL010000173.1 GCA_902796815.1 uncultured Coriobacteriaceae bacterium
ACTCGATGGATACTTTCGCCTCGTCGATGAGGGGAGCTCCGGCCTCGCCCATGGTGTAGGCGAACGCGGCCGACTTGTCCTCTTTGTTTCCGCTCGTCGTTCCCATGAGATCGGCCTTCGCAATCCACGACTCGTCGACTACGTTCACCGAAAGCAGCTTGGTATCGCGGATACCCTGGTTGATATAGTGCGCCTGCAAAAGCGATACCATGAGGTGACTGTGAGCAACGGTGCCCGCGTGCGCCACGAGCGTCCAGGTCGGCTTGCCGTCCACCATGGCGCCTACCACGACGACGGGCGAGGGGTACAGCGCGAGCGTCGCGCCGATGTTCTTCTTCATTACTTCATCTCCTTTTCCCAGAAGCGGATAGCATTGATGCCGAGCGTGTCGGCCAACGATTCCAACTCGGTGATGTCCTCGTCGGAAAGCTCGACGGCTGCAGCTGCGGCCGCATCTGCCACGTGCGAGACCTTCGTCACGCCCACGATGGGCAGTGTCCCCTTCGCAATGGCCCACGCAACCGGTATCTGTGCTGGGTCCACTCCGTACTTGACCGCCAGTTTCGCCAGCTCGCCATTCAGCACCTCGAGCTTATCGAGCACAGGGTTGTATACCTGCGCGCGTGCCGAGCCCTCGGGCATGGGGTGGGTCGTGTCGTACTTGCCGGAGAGCGCGCCCTGCTCGAGCACCATGTACGAGAAGAACAAGATGTCGTTGCCCTTGCACCAGTCGAGGATTCCCGACTCCTCCGAAGAGCGGTTGATCAGGCTCAGGTGGTTTTGCACGGCGCCGAGTTTTAGGCCGTGCTCACGCAGAATCGCATCAGCCTCCTTTATTTCGGCCAGATTGTGGTTCGACACGCCGATCACGGGCGCATCGTCGCGACCCTCGAAAAACTCTGCGAGCGCGCGGATCCATCGGGGCGCCTCAGAGGTGTTGTGAACCCAGTAGATATCGAAGCGGTCGAGGCCCATGAGATCGAGTTGCATGCCATGCATGGCAGCAACGGGGTCTGAGGTCGAACCGTCCATGCACTGGGGTGTCAGTTTGTCGGATACGAGATAGCTATCGCGCGGCAGTCCCTGAAGGAAGCCGCCGAGCACCTTTTCGGAGGTGCCCATACCGTAGGCATAGGCGGTGTCCCAGAGGTTGAGCCCCGCGTCCATCGCCGCATCGAATATCGGCTTCAACTCGGCGGAGCCGATGCTGTTTCCGAACGTCCCGTCATTGCCCCAAGCCCATGCACCAAGCGCAATCTTTGGGAACTTGTTTTTTGCCATCATTCAAATCCTCTCCGATGATTTGCTATCTTTATTCTGACATATTGTCAGAATGGATTGTAGCGTTATACTGACAGCGTGTCAATACTTTATGCTGACAGAATGTCAAAATACTTCGGAGGTGATGACATGCCCAAGGGATCGCCCGAGCTTACCGCCGCGCGACGGATGGAGATAGTCGACGCGTGCGAAGCGCTGTACCGCGAGATGCCGTTCAAGGACATCACCGTGGGGATGATCGCAGAGCGCACCACATTCACGCGGGCCAGCGTGTACAACTACTTCAAGACCAAGGAAGAGATATTCCTCGCCCTGCTACAACGCGAGTACGAATTGTGGAACGCGTCGCTTGCCGCCATGCTGGAGGGGCCGGCGCTGGACGCCGAGGGCTTCGCAGAAGCGCTCGCCTCTTCGCTCGACGAACGCGAACAACTCTTAAAAATTCTCTCGATGAACCACTATGACCTCGAGGGAAGCGTACGCCACGAACTGCTCGTGGCGTTCAAGCGCGAGTACGGCCGCTCGCTCACGCTTGTGGAAAACTGCCTGGAGCGTTTCTTCCCATCCATGGACGAGAGCACACGGCGCGACTTCGTCTACACCTTCTTCCCGATGATGTTCGGCATCTATCCCTACACCGTGGTCACCGATGCACAGAGCACCGCAATGGTCGAAGCGGGCATCGACTTCGCATACACATCCGCCCACGAGCTCATACGCGCAAGCGTCCTGCGGCTGCTAGGCAGCAACTGAAGCAAACGGTCGCAGCTTGTAACAAGTCGTGCTACAAGCTACGGCCCGGCCTGTAATTTGTAACCAGCAGCGCGCTCGGATGTGCGCGCTGCCGTCCTTTCGCTTTTCGCTACAATAACTCCCTTCGCCTAATCCGCGCGAGACGCACTGTCGGTGTTCATGGTCATGGACTGGAAGCGGTTCTCCATGAACTCGTCGTCGTAATCCTCGTTGCAGAACGCCTCGATGGCAGTTTGGTGCTCGTAGTCCATCGTGCCGGCTGAGCGCTTGTACCAGCAGTCGAATGCCGAGAGCGTGAGCACGCAGTCGACGACCATGAGAACCGTGCAGATGCCGGTTACGGCATAGCGCCAATTCCACGGAATCTTGTTTATGAACTTCAGGAGCCACGGCACGACGAACCTCACCCACAAAAGGCCGAGCAAACCCCATATGCACATGAACATGAAGTTCGTACGCCCGTTGATATTGAGGAATGTTCCCGTGTAATCCCAAGCGACGATGCCGAACGCAACCTCCATGAACCAGCTGACGAAGTACTCGAACGCACCGCCGATGACGGCGCTGGACAAGAAGATGATGATGGGGTTCTTGTCGTGGAAGCGATTGAGGATGATGGCAAAGAGTACCGCGCCCACGCCGTAGATGGGGCTGAACGGGCCGTAGAGCAAGCCCGCGCGGTCCTGGTAGACGCCAAATTCGTCAACGGTCATATGCCAGATGGTCTCGATGATGAGGCCAGCAATGCACGCGACGACGAAAATCCAGAATATATTGAAGAAATTCAGCGTCATGTAGCCCTTGCCCGTGGTGTCCAGGCCAAGCGTGCCTTCTTCTTGTTCGGATTTCCAATCGAGTTCCTGGAGGTGCCGCTGCAGCTTGCGCTCGTCACGCAATGCCGGATCGGAATACGACTGCAACACGATAAGGATAATCATGTTGACGCCCGGCGGGATAAGGTGGTCCGACAGGCCGGTGAGCATGAAGTGGCATATGAGGACAATCGCCTCGAAGGCAATCATGATGTCGCAAAGGAGCGCCGTCCTGTGACGGCTGCCGCGTAGCAGGCGCACGCCCATGATGATGAACATGACGGACAGGGCGACCGATAGCGCGATGGCCACGATGCCGACAACGAGCGTCGTCAAAGTGTGGTTGTCGAGAACGGAGAGGTCGACCTTGCCGAAGAACACGGCGAGCGCCGCCCTGATGAAGGTCACGACCTGCACGACGCCTGCAACGATGCCGAGAGCCCCGTATATGCGAATGAGCAACGGGTATTTCTCGGGCTCTTCATCCTGCGTATACGCACGCACGGTCATCATTTTCCCTGATTCGGCCATATGACCTCTCCCTCTATGGATTCCACTGTGTCTCCTCGCAATACAGCAGGGCAAGCTGGGCCCGCCCGTCCCGCATCGCTAAAGTACAAAACGTGATTATACTCACATGTGTTGGAATCGAGCACTAGACAGCCGCCTATTATAAACGTGGAAGCCCGCATCTCTGCATACTCTAGTCTTGAAGTTCCCCTACGTTGAGAATCAGATAGAACTTCGCGGGTCGAGGCTCGCATGTGGTGAACTTCACCTTCGCATAGTTGAACAGCACGCACAGCGCGAAGCGTCCCTCGCTGCCATCCTCGCGCTCGAAACCCACGTGACGGGCGAATGCGGCATCGGCGATGAGCTTCCAACGGTCGTCGGCGAGGCCCCATTCTTGCATCAGCTTGCAAATCCGAGAGCCGTAGCCGCTCTCCATGCATTCATGCGCCCGCAACGGCGCCGTCTCATTGAACGACAGCGACAATCCGAAGGTGTCTCCAAGGCTTCCATCCTCCATGATGTCGAACTGAACATCAACGGCAGGCGCAAGCGCCATGAACTTCGCACAGCGCGCGAGCATGGCGTCGTCGAATGCGGAAAATCCGATTTGGCGGAACTGCTCGCCCAAAAACGACGGATTGGCGGCACAAGCTTCCTTTATCTGTTGCCCGAGATAGCCGCCGATGCGCAGGGGCGTGCCAGGTCGGCCGGGAAAGAGCCCCACGTAAGCCGGCGGCCAACCGTGAGGCATCCGCGAAAGCGCGCCCATGTAGCTTTCGGTACGCGCAGATTCGCCAATGGACGCCAAGAAGGGCTCTACTAAGTCGTGGCGCTTCCGCTGCTGGAAATACACGCCTGCACGTTCAGTTTCGCCTGAGGACGTGTCGAGCTCCAGCCCGCAGCTCAGCGTCTCGTCGTCGCACACGTCGGCAAACCAATCGAACATCGCCTGCCGCCCAAAACCTGCGCCAGGTTCGAACGCGGCGCCACGCTCGACTTCTGCATGCACGGAGAGCAAGTCGAAGCACGGCTCGCCGAGAAGCGGAAACTCCACGTAAGCACTTGGATAGCCGCCTCCGATGAGCGTCTTTTCATAAACCGGCCGCGCCAGCTCGATGCTGTTGCCGAACAACATCTCTTCGCGCCCGTCTTTGGCTGCTAAGTGATAGACGGCATCGAACGCCACCATTTGCGTTGGCTTTTCCATTGATTCCTTTCTCCCGCCGTTGTTTGCCGTGCGTTTCTTCCAATCTCACAATACATTATCACTCCGACAGTGAATCGCATTTCGCATTGCCGTGACCAAACAGTATAATGCGCATCGATGAGCTGCTTCGACGGAAATGGTGCTGACCGTGCGCTCGGCTATGTGCCATGCCCTGGCACCCGGACGGCGAACGATAAGCGACGAGCGGAAAGGCGGGATGGCGCTCCATGAGCCTGGTGTTTTACTGCGCGGAAATAAAGTTCGCTGGAACCGTGGCGCAGCCGGCGATGCCCCGCTTAAGGATGTTTGATGGCGGGGTGAAAGCATGAGCGCCGACGCGATGATGCTGTACGAGGCACTGTACCGCTTTGCCTCCAAAGACGCAGATGGCGATCTGTTCGGAACGAGCGCTCCGCTCGCACAGGAGGCGTTTCGGCGCGCTTCGGCGGGCGCATCGATGCCCACCATTTGGTTCGAGATTCCGCTTTCCGGCTCGCCGCGTTTCGATCTGCATGTTGCGCATGGAAACGCCGACCTGCACGAGCATGCACCATTTGCATCGGATGCTATGGATGGGTACGGCGAGCTGCTGAATTGGTACGCATCCGAGCCCCGCGAGGGCGGCGGGCTCGCGCTCGCTTACGACGTGGGAGACGGCCGCATTGACGAACCCGCCGTGCATGTCAACGTGAACGGCGCCAAAGCTTTCGACACCGAGGGGTTCTTCGTCCATGTCAGCAGACCGGATGCGGCGGCGCTCTACGACAACTTCGCGAAGCGGCTTCCGCAGGGCTGGCGCATATGGTACTTCGGCGTGCATCCAGGCAGGCCAGGCGCCCCCGTCAGAGTCGATTGCTTCGTCGACGAGGGCTTGAAGCACGTGTATGCCACCGAACCCGCAAAACTAGAAGAAGACCTCTGGGAAGTGGGCTTCACCGTCGAAGGCCAAACGGTGCGACGCGTCGGTGCCGAAGTGGCCGCATCCCCCTTTGGCATGGAGCTCCAGTTCGATGTCCTCTCCGACGGAGCGCCCGGACAAACCGTGGGCGTTTCCACCCAATTTCCCTTTGTGCATGCGAGTGCGGCACGCACGCTTTGGGAACCCGCCGGCGACGCTGCACAGCTTATGGGGCTCGCCGAAAATTCGCGCATCGCCGACGCCCGATGGCGGCGCATCCAAGACACCATGTTTTCGATGGCGGCGCGAGACGGCAACGTATCGCAAGCGCTCTACTGCATCCCCATGTTCGCGAAGTTTCGAGTGCGCGCAGACGAGCTCCTCGATGCGAAGGCCTACCTGCAGGCAGGTGCGTTCAACTTGCCGCTCACTCGCATGTCCCCTCTTGACGATCAGATTCCCGAAGGTTAACCCGGGCGAAGGCACCGACGAATTCACCTTCGCGCCGCTCGCCAAGGGCGCCGGAGGCTGTCCAAGAATAGCCCAAAAGGGATACTCCTCTTTGGGCTAGCGTGGCTGAAGCGCAGTTCATTGGCTTGTCGGCGGGAAACAGTCCAAAGGGGATATCGGTAT
>CADBQL010000174.1 GCA_902796815.1 uncultured Coriobacteriaceae bacterium
CTTCATTTCCTCGATGGTGTAGCTCTCGGGCGAGCTCGTTGCTAAGTCGCCGCGAAGGTAGGCGATCTCGTGCTTTACCATCAGGTCGTTCCATTGCTTGTCGTTCATCATGGTGTTACCACCTTAACAAATTATGCGGCATTCGCTATCGTTTCATTGTTGCTGACGCCGCTGGACTTCCGCGGGTTCGACCTGTCGCGCCTAACGAACCTCTACATGGCTTTTGGCAGCTGCTCGAACCTGGTGATGATTTACGCCGACTCCACGTGGCGGCCGCCGTCGTCGGGGGTGAGTGGGGCACAGGCGTTTTACAGCTGCAACTCGCTCGTGGGCGGGAATGGGACGACATATGCGAACTCGCGGAACAACTACACGTACATGCGCATTGACAGTGCCGGGCAGGTGGGATATCTGACCGCCGCCTAGTCCCTCAGCACCAAGCTCTTCTCCATGATCTTGTATACGAGCGTGGCAGAGGGATGTTCGACGGTGGCTTCGATGTGCCACTTGCCCTGATCGATGATTTCGTATCCCATGTGAAGATAGAAGGGTTCAGCAGGAGCCGACGAGTCGACGACCGTAGTGCTGAAGCTCCTCGAAGCTTCCTCTTCCAGCGCGCCCATCAGGCGTGCGCCGAGGCCGCGCCCTTGTAATGCGGGGGACACGAACACGCGTGTGATATGCCCTCCGTCGAGCGTGCCCGTGCCCACGATGCGGCCGCCGAACTCGAGCACGAGCACTTTGCCGAGCCCTATGTCTGACGCGATCGCATCCAGATTGTGGAGCCGACAGAATCCATCGACGATCGCCGGCTCGTAGTAGTCGGGGTAGACGGCGCGAATCGTCTCCTGCACAAGCTCGTACACCGGCTCCGCGTCGTCCATGCCGGCCCTGCGCAAAGAGCAGAGAGGCACTGGCCCCTCTGCCCGATAAGCATGTTTTTCAGCGGGCCGCCAGTTGCAATTGTGCGGTATCGTACAGGCGGTACCCCGTCCATGCGTCCACGGATGCGGGTTCGAGCAGCCCTTTCGATCAACTTGTCGAGGACGAGGTCGATGTCGGCACCAATCCTGATTGATCGGTTGCCGAACGGCTCATGTGCGTACGCCTCGCCGTAGTTCACGCACGCGTAGGTGGCATTCGCGCTGTCGATGGCCTCGCGTGTGCAGGCTTTTGCTTCGTTGATGATATCGGGATTTGCGTTGGTCGTCATAGTGTTACCCCCTGAGCGATTCTAATTCATGCGCTTTCAGTTATTCGCGCGGGTGACCTCCGCCCTGTACCGCTAACTGTTTTGACAGCTGCCGATGCTCGGCAGCCTTCTTCCACATGTCCCTCTAGCGGGACCGACAGCTTTCGGGGGGTGTCAAGATGCTGTCAAGGCGAGTGTCAAGATGGGTCAAAACAGTTGTTTTCGAAGGTTTCGCATTGTCATGCGATTTTGCGTCAGGCCTGCGTAAATGGTATTATATGGCAACGAGAGGTTAACCGTATTCCCTCCCTCTCAAGGCGGAGGTCGCTTTCGAATCCGATTGGAGCTACCAAAAATCCCAATCCCGCCTTCGCGGGGTTTTTTTTTATCGGTCGCGTTTAAGTAACCGGATGGAGACGCGTGTGGTTCTCGAGAACAAACTTGGAATCAGCAATAGTGCCGAACTTGCGCGTGCCGAGGAACGCCTGAGCAAGCAGCGTGCGGTCGAGCTGTTCGACAGCGGAGTGCTCGCCTCTCTCGAACCTGGAACCTACGAGTCGCTGGCCAGGATCCACGAAAGTCTCTTTGCCGACGTTTACGGCTTCGCGGGCAAGATGCGCACCGTCGATATCGCCAAGGGCGGCTTCCGATTCGCATCGGTCCTCTACCTGGCCGATGCCGTGGCGCGCATCGAGGAGATGCCCCAATCGACTTTCGACGAGATCGTCGAGAAGTACGTCGAGATGAACGTCGCCCATCCCTTTCGCGAGGGCAACGGCCGCGCTATGCGCGTATGGCTCGACTCGATGTTGAAGGCGGGAATCGGGAAAGCTGTCGACTGGTCGCAGGTTGACCGCGAGGATTACCTGCTCGCGATGGAGCGCAGTCCCGTGCGCGACGTCGAGATAAAGGCGCTGCTGAAACCCGCGCTTACCGAAGCGGTGAACGATCGCGACGCGTTCATGAAGGGCATCGACGCCAGTTACGCGTACGAGGGGTATGCCTCTTATTCCACATCGGAACTAACGTGAACAAGGGACAAAGCCATCTTTGCCAAATGGTCCTCCTTATTAACTAAAGACAAGTTCAAAGCCTTGTTTTCATCACCCGTTTTCTAGACTGTTGGAACCGCGATTAACCAAGCGAAACGATGAACCGGCCCGGCAGTGGGGGTTTCTGGGCGAGGTCGCCGGCGCGAAGCCACCACCGCTAGCCGCTTCGGGGCCGCCTTATCTTGGCGATGGCCGAGCGCACGAGCCGCGCCCGGTAGCGCAGCCGCGCCGAAGGCGGCATGCGCCACCTCATCCCCTCGACCATGGCGTCCTTGCACGGGTTGCAGGTCCCGCAGGGCCTTCCGTTCACCGGCGCATGGCAGAACCAGGTCCCGCGCATGATGGGCATCCAGCCCGATTCCTGCGCCACGCGTTTCGCCTCGGCCTTGCTCACGTCCAGCATCCCGAAATCGAGCCGGCC
>CADBQL010000175.1 GCA_902796815.1 uncultured Coriobacteriaceae bacterium
CGCCGATCCGGCCCGGGCAGCCGCGGCAGATCGGGGGGTCCGCATTGAAATCGGGGTTTCCGCGCGCCCTCCCTTGGGCAAATCGGGAGGTGCGTACTTTTCGGAAAACCACCGCACGCTCCTGAACAGGTGTTATATCTTTCAGCATGTCGCAAATCGGGGGCTGCTCAGTGCGAACCCCCCGATTTGCCGAAAAAGAGGCCCGCAAATCCCCGATTTCAATGCGGACCCCCCGATCTGATGCGACGCGACCTTCCGAATCAATGCGGACCCTTCGATCCGCCGAAGTTGCCCAAGCCCTCTACGTCAAACCTGGGTCGGTGTTTTCCCGATGAGAGTCGTCTCTCGAGCGGGATGGTTCGGGATGCGAAGACGAGCTGCAAGTCGAACAAAGCCCAGACCAGCGGGAATGCCGGGGAACGGCAGGGATTGCGCGCTGGAACCGCTGTCTGGCCTGCGAAATGTCGATAGCGGTTTAACATAGACATGACGATTCCCGCAGTAATCGACGGGCTTGCGCGAATGGGCGCGCTAAATCGACTGGCGCGCACGCCCTTCCCTGGGCGGAGGGAACGTAAAGACACGAGAGGGAACGCGCGCAGGAAACGCGAAGGCGTGTTCTTCGGCGTCAGCATCTTGATCGAATCTGCAACCTGGACAGTCAAGCTGCAAATTCAATCAAAGCAGGTATCACGACGTAAACAAGCTAAGGTGTTCACGATTTCACCAACTTTGAACCCGAATAATAGAGCAAATGCAGGATACTAATCCATGCCGACCCGCCCCTCTAAGTCGATTACGTTAAATCGCCAGCTAAGCACTTGTAAACAGGCGCAATGGGAAGTAGTATGCATACAACGATAGAGGCGCGGGTGCGATGAGCCCTGGCGAAGCCGGCGGGCGATGACGTCAGGGGGAGGCAATCCTGCCGAATCTGGGTTTTTGGGCACGAAAACTTGGGTGGGACGTCGGGAAACACCCGCCGTACTGTCTGCGGGAAACCGCAGGGGCGCTATCTTGCCACGAATGCTTAACGCATGGCCCCGGCGAGACGAGCGTCTTGTCGGGGTTTTTGGTAACATGCCCGCAGTGTGCGTGTCGCAGTCGCGCGGGCAAAACGGCGACAGGACGACTGTCGAGAAAGAAGGGATTATGGCACGGACCAGTTTAAAGGATCTCAAGGGCTCAATCGTAGCGCTCATCACGCCATTTGCCGAAGATGGCAGTGTTGATTTTGACGAGCTCGGCAAGCTCATCGATTTCCATCTCGAAAACGGAACCGACGCCATCCTCGTGCTCGGCACCACGGGCGAAAGCTCCACGATGTCGCACGAAGAAGACGACGCAGTATGCGAATTTGCCGTCAAGCGCATTGACGGGCGCGTCCCCGTCATCGCCGGCAGCGGCTCGAACTGCACGCAGACAATGCTCGAGAAAAGCCTTCGCTACCAGGAGCTCGGCGTAGATGGCCTGCTCACCATCACGCCGTACTACAACAAGGCAAACGAAGAGGGCATGTATCAGCACTTTAAGACCGTGCTCGACGCCGTCGACATTCCTTGCATCCTGTACAACGTGCCGAGCCGCACTGGCTGCAGCATTTCCGAAAACGTGATTTCGCGCATTTGCTCACATCCCAACGCCCTTGGCATCAAAGAGGCAAGCGGATCGATCGCCTACGCATCTCGCATCGCCCGTTATCTGAGCGACGATTTCTTCATGTTCTCCGGAAACGATGACATGGTGATCCCGCTCATGTCACTCGGCGCGCGTGGCGTTATCAGCGTTTGGGCGAACGTCGCGCCCAAGACGGTGCACAACATGGTCTTCGACTGGTTCGAAGGTAATCACGAGGCTGCACTTAAGACGCAGCTTGACAACCTCGACCTGGTCGCAGCGCTGTTCTGCGAGGTCAATCCCATCCCCGTGAAGGCTGGCGTCGAGATGCTCGGCTTCGCGAAGGCCAACTACCGCCTCCCGCTCGCTCCTATGAGCGATGCTAACCGCGAACGCCTCGCAGCCGCCATGAAGGCGCAGGGACTTATCGCGTAACGAAACGGACGCCACCTCGCGCGACCGCAAGGTAACGCGAGGTGGCGCAAAGCATACGAAACAGAGCGATGCACTTTGCGCAGACAGTGCTCCCGAACTTAACGCAGCTGCCGCGATTAGTCCGGGAGAATGCAGTGAGCATTTTGCTTAGTATGAAAAGTTAGGGTTTCGCATTCTGGGTTTTGCGTGTACGCCAACGATTTTGGCTGCATACCTTGAAATCTTCTGCGAAAACTGTGCTACCATGTGCAGCTACGCGGGTGTCGCCAAGTGGTAAGGCACGAGCTTCCCAAGCTCGTATGCGCGGGTTCGAGTCCCGTCACCCGCTCCAAAGCTAATTCGGATGCAGCCACGATTCGGCTGCATTTTCATTTTTGCCGCGTCACGAAGGTGACGGGGCTCGAACCGATGAGGTGGAAACGCGTTAAAAAACAGCCCAGTGGGCTGTTTTTAGCGTTTCGCCCGAAGCGCTTTAGCGCGGAGGGGTCGGCTTCCGCGTAGCGGAAGCCGGAGTCCCGTCACCCGCTCCAAAGCTAATTCGGATGCAGCCACGATTCGGCTGCATTTTCATTTTTGCCGCGTCACGA
>CADBQL010000176.1 GCA_902796815.1 uncultured Coriobacteriaceae bacterium
AAAGCGACCCTTCCCAGCCCGAGCATCTGCTCACCTGCTGGGGTTCGGGCTATATGTGGCACGCCTGAGATAGAAAGCGACGCTTCACAGCCAGAGCATGTGCTCGCTTGCTGAGCCTGGGTTATATGTGGCATGTCTGAGGTCGTGGTTATACGCAGCGCTCCTGAGGCTCTTCCTCTGAGATGACTTGCCGTCGTCGAGTCTGGCCATTTCAAATCCTCGCGGGCAACCATTAACAAAACTCAATAATTGTTAATCGCGCGTCAATGGCTTTCCCGGGCGTATCCCCGTACTTTTCTCTCAGAGGAAATTCCATATCTGGAAGAAGGGGGCGCTATGATCACTGAATTCGCACTGTTCGTCTTCACGACTTTGGGAGGGCTGGCTGCGGGCTTTTACATTGCCGCAGCGTTTTTCCCGCTGGAGGGCAAGGGGAAAAACCTCCTGCTTTCCGCGCTGCCCCTCGTCCTGCTTGGAATCGGGGGCGTGGCGCTGCTCATGCACCTGGGGCGGCCCGAGCGCATGCTGAATGCGTTTGCGAACCTTCAGGCCGGCATTACGCAGGAAGGCATCACCACGGGCCTGTTCGGCATAGCGCTCGTCGCCGACCTCCTGATGACCTGGCGCAAGGGGCAGGCGCCGCGAGCACTGCGCTACGTTGGTGCGCTGTTTGCGTTTCTGCTGATCGTTGTAATGGGCTTCACGTACTTCAACTACGAATCCATGCCCATGTGGCATGCGATTCCCACCGTGCCGCTGTTTGCGGTGGGCGATCTGGCTTTGGGAATGCTGTTCGTTGGCGCTCTTGACGGAGCAAAACGGGAAAAGACGTTTTGGGTCGTTGCGGCAGCTCTGACGGCGCTCGCAGCTGTGGCGTTTGCCGGGGCTGGTGCCGTGTTCTCGGCAAATGGCCTTTCCATCGTGCCGTTCATAGTGGCCGCGGTTGCGGCGGTGGCAGTCGCCGCCTGCTCGCTGATGAAGGGCGTGCAGGCGTCCGCGTCGTTGCGCTGGGCTCTTTTCGCAGCCCTGCTCGTTGCCGTTGTCATTGCCCGCTACGCGTTCTACGCGGCCTACTAGAAGAGGAGGTCGAAGATCATGAAAGACATCACCCTTAACGGCCTTACCATGAATCGGCGCGGTTTTTTGGCCACCGCAGCAGCGGCCGTTGCGGCCCTGTCGGCACCTGCCACCTTGTACGGTTGCGATTCGCGTATGCAAGAGGCAGCCGAAGTTATCGGGCATGCCTCGCCTGCGCCTGAAGGAGCCGAGTGGAAGACCCTCGCTTGCCTGCACGGCTGCGGTCAGCGTTGCATGAACCAATGTCTGGTGAAAGACGGCATTGTACTACGCCAGAAAACCGACGATACGCATGAGGACTCCATCGAGTTCCCGCAGCAGCGTGGATGCCTGCGTGGGCGTTCGCTCTACGAATACGAGATGGGTGCCGAGCGCATCAAATATCCGATGAAGCGCATCTCCTGGACCCCGGATGATCCGCATGGCGAGCTCCGCGGCGTCGAGGGCTATGAGCGCATCTCCTGGGACGAAGCGCTCGATCTGGTTGCTGAACAGCTGAAACGCACCTATACGCAATATGGCCCCCGTTCGGTGTTCGTGCCTACGAGCCTTTCGGGCGGGCGCATGTGCTACGGTGCTTTCCTCAACGCGCTCGGCGGATACCTCACCGTGTCCGACTCCGTTTCGTATGGCACCTACACTGCCAACACCGACATGCTGGGCATTGCCTGGGGTGGCGAGTGCAAGATGAACGACCGCCTCGATATGATCGAGAACGCTGATGTCGTGGTGTTGTATGCACAGAATCCCGGTTGGGGCGCGAACGGAAATCCGTCGTGGAACTTCCGCATGGCCAAAGAGCATGGGGCGAAGTTCATCACTGTGGGACCTGCTCACAACGTGTCAGCCGCCATGCTCGATGCGCAGTGGATTCCCGTGCTGCCTGGCTCCGACACCGCGTTTCTCGTCGGCGTCGCTGGCGAGATGGTGAAGCTCGACGAAACCGAGGGCGGCATCATCGATTGGGATTTCGTTCACAAGTACTGCATCGGCTTTGATGAGAAAAGCATGCCCAAGGACGCCAAGACCAAGGAAAACTACCTGGGCTACCTGAAGGGCGAATACGACGGGCAGGTTAAGGATGCCGCGTGGGCTTCCGCTCTCTGTGGTACGCCCGCCGAGCTCATCACCGATTTCGCGCGCTCCATGGGCAAAGCTAACAATTGCGTGCTCTCGCATGGGTATGCAGGTGCGCGTTGCAATGGCGCCGAGGATCTGCCGCAAGCCTACATGGCCATCGCCTGTTTGGGCGGTCACTTTGGCAAGCCTGGCAACTGCTGCGGCAACTTGTACGTAGACCGCCAGGGTCCAGGTGGCGTGCAGATCATCTCGTGCGGAAGCGACGGCATGGACGATTTTGAGAGCCCTGCCAAGCCGCTGTTCGACGAGAAGAAGGTCGAGGGTCTCATTCCCGATGACTTCGTGAATGCGTTGACCATCTGGGATGCGGTCGGCGATGGCAAGTATATGAGCACTGGCGACTGCTGGGATGGCGTGTACAACGAGCCGGTTGAGCGCGAATGTGACATCCACATCGTATGGACTGCGCGTGACGGCGGCGGACGCTGCACACCCAACCAGACCAAGATGGCCGAGGCCATCAAGAAGCCCGACTTCGTGTACGCTCAGAACTACGTGGTGAGCCCGACCACCATGTACGCCGACATCATTTTGCCTGCTGTGGCAAAGATCGAGATGAACGACCTGCCGGGTGGGGATGCCGACCACGATCGCGAGATGATCCTCGTGTACTCCAAGGTGGGCGAGGCGGCTTACGAGGCCAAGAGCGACCAGTGGATTTGCGAGCAGCTGCTCGAGCGTTTGGGATACGACCCGAAAGACGTGTTTCCCTACTCCGAAGACCAACGCTTTTTCAACAAGCTGGCCAGCACGACCATTTCGGATGGCGAGGGCAACGCAAAGCCGCTCGTTACCATCACGAAGGCCGATATCGAAGCGTTTGGCGTGGAAGGGGAGCCGCAAAAGGGCGTCATCGGCTTCGATGAGATTCGCAAGAAGGGCGTCTACCAGGTAGAGCGCAAGTTCGGCGACGAATACCAGCACATCGCGTACAAGGATTTCATCGACGATCCTAAGGGCAGTCCGCTCGACTCCGCCAGTGGCAAATTCGAATTCTACTGTCAGGCCAAGGCCGACCAGTTCAATACCTGCGCGATGGCGGGCGAAACCTACAAGCCCTATCCGACCGTGCACGAGCAGCCGGTCGAGGAAGGCTATCCGCTGTTGATGTTCAATTCGCATCACGCGCGCGCCTCATGCTCCGACTTTGGCAACACGGCTACGCTGCGCGAGACCTTCGAGATCCCCGTAACCATCAATGCGGCTGACGCTGCCGGGCTTGGCGTGAATACCGGCGATCCAGTGCTTGTGAGCAGCCCTTATGGCCAGATACTGCGACGTGCGATGGTAAGCCAGCTCGTTATCCCCGGCGCTATCGACGTTCCCAACGGCACGTGGAAACGCCTCGGCGATGACGGCATCGATCGCGGGGGTTGCCCGAATACCCTGTATGGAGGCGAGGCTCGTGGCATGGGCGTTTCTGGCTACAACAACGTGCACGTGAAGGTCGAGAAGTGGACGGGCGACGCGCCCGAGCCGGACGGCGATACGCAGATCATCATCGAAGCTGCCGACGCCGACAAGGAATAGGAGTGAGCCATGACACGAAGGGGTTTTTATTTCGACAGCGAGCGCTGTGTGGGCTGCAAGACCTGCATGGTTGCCTGCAAGAAGAAGAACAACCTGCCTACGGGTGCGTTTTTCCGCCGGGTAACCAGTTATGAGGTGGGCGAGTTTCCCGTGGCGACGATGTACCACTGGTCTCGGACTTGCAATCATTGTGCGAATCCCGCCTGCGTCCGCGCTTGCCCGACGGCTGCCATGTATCGCGACGAGGAAGACGGTACCGTGCAGCACAATGACGACACCTGCATTGGGTGCGGTTCGTGTGCCATAGCTTGCCCGTACGATGTGCCTATTCTGTTGAAAGAAACCGGCATGGCGGCCAAGTGTAACGGTTGCATTGACACTCGGCCTGAAGACGGCGTTCCCACTTGCGTGGCTGCGTGCGGCATGCGTGCGCTCGACTTCGGCACTTTCGAGGAGCTCTCCGAGCGCCATCCTGAGGCCTCGAACCAGCTTGCCTGCATGCCCGATGCCGGCATAACCGATCCGACCGTGTTCATTGATGCTCGCGAGTGCGCTTTCGACCCCAACTATCGAGAGCTGGTGCTGTAAACCCGGTGCATGGCGGGGCGAGCTAACGCGCCCCGTCCACCTGCCAGTATTAGAAGCACCTCAATGCGCGCAGCAGGCAGTCGAGTCGTGCGCCCTGCAGCGATCGCGCAGGCGTGATGTGCTGCGGGGTGCATGGCGGGGCGGGTTGATGCTCCAAAAGTAGCCCAAAAGGGATACTCCTCTTTGGGTTAACCCCCGTCGGCAAGCCAATGGCCTGCGCTTTAGCTGCAGTAGCCCAAAGAGGAGTATCCCTTTTGGGCTACTTTTGGACCTCGGGGTGGGTTAACGCGTCCTGTCCGCCTGCTGGCAATCGATCGTTTCATTTGTGCAAATTCCGCCCAACTTCGGCGAAGGGATAACTTACATGGATTTCGAAACCACGATGATCTTCCTCGCAAACCGCAGCTATCTATACAACTTGCTGGCTCGCGGCTATGCTGGAGAGGCGGACGAGGCATTCCTGCAAACGCTCGTGCAGGAGCATGCGCGCCAGGAAATATCCCTTGTCGAGCACGAATTGAACTCCGATATCCTCGATGCGTACGACAAGACGCTTGAGGCTCTGGGCGACGAGGGTGCCTGTGAGCGTATTCGTCGAGAATACGTCAAGATATTCGTTGGCCCTGGGACGCTCAAAGCCCGCCCGTGGGAGACTATTCACCTTGAGGAGTCGCGCGCCCTGTTTCAGCCAGAGCTTCTTCCCATTCGCGAAACTTACCGGGAAGCGGGCTTTCTGCCAGCGCGGTATCCGCACGTGCAGGATGATTTCATAGGGCTTGAGCTCGACTTTCTTGCCAAGCTTGCAAACGCTGCTCTTGAAGCGTGGGAATCTGGTCATGATGCGGAGGCGAACGAGCGCCTGCGGCAATCGCGCGAGTTTTTGGAGAAGCACTTGCTCCGCTGGATTGATTCGCTGGCCGATGCCATAATCGCCGAGTATGGGGATTGCTTTTTTGCAAGGTTCACCCGCCTCGCGTCGCTTGTCGCGCACCGCGATTACGAGCTGCTGGCGTGACGCGCTGGCGAGAGCCTGGATACGCGAGCCTGCTGCCATCTTGAGCGCCAGCAATCCGGCGGTCTAGAGCGCCATCACCCCCGGCAGGTCGGCCTGCGTGTCAGACGCGATGACCAGGTCGTTTTAGCCCAAAAGGGATACTCCTCTTTGGGCTAACGGGACAATGCGGCGGCTTAGATTGCCATCAACCCCGGCAGGTCGACCTGCGCATCCGCCGCGATGACCAGGTCGTTTTCGGAGCCGGCGAAGTCATCGTCGGGGCAGTGCAGCAGATACACGTGCGCAAACGCCTTGTGCAGCGCTTGCGTGAAGCGTTCTGGGTTTTCCAACATGTCGAATACGACGTTGACCAGGTACAACCCGCCGTCTGTCATGGCGCGTTTCGCTGCTGAGAGCGTCTCGGGAGCAAGCAGGCCGCTCGTCGGGTTGGTGCCGTCGAAGGAGTCGTTCACCACCACGTCGTAGGTCGCCGACCGGGCGCTTCGAAGCGCCTCCGCCCCGTCGCCGACGATGATGCTCAGGCGCCCCGTGCCAGCGGGTCCATGCTGACTTTCGATCTCGTCCAGGAAGAAGTGCCGCCGCGCGATGTCCACGATGGCAGAATCGATTTCCACCACATCGATAGAGGCTTCCTGAAGGCGCGGGTCATCGCTCGTTAGCAGGTGTTTCGGGTAGGAAAACGCCCCGCCGCCGATCATCAGCACGCTGCGCACCTCCCGCAGGTCGAACACGCAATCGATGCCGCGGCAATAGGCGAACACGGGCTCGAAACGACGCTCTCCCAGATACGTTGCCGACTGGAAACCGCCTCCCACGTAGAGCACCCGCACCGGTTCTCCGTCGTCGGTTTCGAGGGTGAACACTTCCGCATCGCCAAACATAGTGGGATACATGTATTCCTCGCACAGCGGATTGGCCGTGCAGGTTTTGGCGCGGGTTTCGGCGCGGGTCTCGATAGGGGCTTCGCTCACGGCTGCCTCCTCGCTAATGCGTGCCCTGCGCAAGTGCTTCGAGCGTATCGCCTTCCAGCCGATAGGTAGTCCAGCAGTCCATCTTTTTGGCACCAAGCGACAAATAAAAGTCGATGCTGGGTTGGTTCCAGTCAAGGCAATTCCACTCCAGCCTGCCGCAATCTCGCTCCACCGCGATCTGCGCCAGGTGCTGCAGCAAACCCTTCCCATAGCCTTTGCCGCGCTCGCTTGGCAGCACGAACAAGTCCTCGAGGAAGATCCCCGCGCGCCCAAGCCAAGTCGAGAAACTGGTAAAGAACACAGCAAACCCAACTGGTCGGCCACCTGCCTCGACGAGCAGGACCTCTGCTGCGCGGCGCGCGAACAGCGATTCGCGAAGAAGCTCTTCGGTCGCAACGACCTGGTCGGCGGCTTTTTCGTATTCTGCGAGCTGCCTGATCAAATCCAAGATGACGGGTACGTCGGCTTCGGTTGCAAATCGATATGAGGCTTGTGTCATGGCAAAGCTCCTGTCGATGGGAAGAATCAGATGCTTTGTGCCATGATAGACCACGAGGGAGCTGCTTGCACACGTTTGCCTCGCTAGCTGTGGAGCATGCTGAACAAAACATGCCAGCTGACAGCGCCGCATCAGTTTTTTGCATCTTACAAAAGCAATGCTTCCGTACTATGGCATAAGGGTTTGCTATACAATGCGAAGCAAATGCGCAGATGGTGGGGGAGGCTCCAATAATAGCCCAAAAGGGATACTCCTCGTATTTCTTAAGCAGGCGAGCTGTGATGCTTAGGGTTTTGTGGCGAGGCTTGGCGTTATAGGAATCGCAGCTTTTCGGTGCCAAGCGAGCAAGTTGCGCGTGCGTTCGAGAAATCTCGAATGCGCTCGACAAGCTCGCTTGCGTTTTCGGTTGGGATGACGAGGCGCAGCGTGACGTCCTGGGCAAATTCGGTTTCGTCTACGTGAGCTCCCCAGGTTGCGAGGCGATTGTTCAGCGGTTCGTACAGCTGGTATGGAATCGTGACCTCGAGCGAACGGCAGGGGATGCGCTGCACGATGCGCGCGGCGTCGAGCGCATCGGATGCGACTTTGGTATAGGCGCGCATGAGGCCGCCCTTGCCGAGCAAGGTGCCGCCAAAAATGCGCGCGACTACGCATGCTACGTCCTTGAGCTCGCGCCCCTTGATGGCGTTAAGAGTTGGAAGTCCTGCCGAGCCGTGAGGCTCCTTCGCGTCGGAGAAGAATTCGGTCCCGTCGGCGAGCACCCACGCCGAAACGTAATGGCTCGCGGCGGGAATTCGCTCGATGATGCGATGCCTGAACTCGATGGCCTCTTCGGCAGATTCGACGTGGGTTGCGAATCCGAAGAACTGGCTTTTGCGGTCCTCGAACAGTGATTCTCCCACCTCACTAGGTGCTACCGTCGAATATGCCTTGAGCGTGCTAGTCATGCGAAGCATTATACGCGACCGTCGCGGTTTCGAGCCATGTGAAGAGCGACGTGAGGACGGGGTTTTCCTCAGCAGCGGATTTGTGCATGGTCACAGTCGTATTCATGTGCTGCCAATGTCGGCCTTCGAGCGTGATGAACTCCACCGACTCGTGTCCGTTTGCCTCGCGCAAAAGCTCGACCAGGCGTGCTTGGCTTGCGTAGGGGCTCAAAGTGTCCTCGCGTCCGTGTGCGACGAACAGCGGCACACGCGGTATGCTGCCAGTTTTGGCTTCGTAGACCACAAGGTCGATAGGGGAGTAGCAAGCTACAGCGACTCTTCTCGCCCTCCGGCTCGTTCCGTCCGATGCGAGGTCGACGAGCGTACGCCAAGCGCCATGGGTGGGAAACGGCTTCACGAGCATATCAGCAGCATCGGCCACGCCTGCTATGCTGATGCATGCTCCGATGCGCTCGGCAGGGAATCGAAACGCCTCCTGCAGCCACGTTGTGTAGCACATGAGCGTTGCCAGATGGCCACCAGCGCTTGTGCCGCCAATCGCGATACGCTCGCAAGGAATGCCGGCTTGCTCCATGTGGTCGAGGGCGGCTTTCACCCCCAAAAACCCGTCGTCAACCATGCTGGGGAACTTATGCCAGGGCGCTTCGCGAAAGCCCACCGAACAGAATCGGTAACCTTGTGCGTTGTACACATTGGCGGCATCGATCATCGACTCAGGTGAGCCAAAAACGTAGGCGCCGCCGTGAAAGTAAAGCACAGGTATGTCGTGGCGCACCTCGTCGGGCTCCCACAGCACGCAATGTTGCTG
>CADBQL010000177.1 GCA_902796815.1 uncultured Coriobacteriaceae bacterium
CGGCAGTATTCGGCGAGCTCGACGGCCTCCTTGAGCGTTGAGCCGGGATGCGATGACATCAGATAGGGCACGATATACTGTTCTTTTCCCACATCATGGCAGATTCGATTGAACTCGTGCACGAAGCGGTCGTATACATCACGGCTTGGCTTGCCCATGACGGAGAGAACCGCGTCAGAAATATGCTCGGGCGCGACGCGCAACTGCCCGCTCACATGGTGTTCTATGAGTTCGCGCAAGAACGTGGGGTCGGGATCGAGCATGACGTAGTCAAAGCGGATGCCACTGCGCACGAAGACTTTCTTGACGCCCGGCAGCGCGCGCAGCTTGCGCAGGAGCTTGACGTAATCCTTGTGCGTGACGCGCAGCGCCTTGCACGGTTTGGGTGAAAGGCAGCGCTTGTGAGGGCAGGCGCCGCGCACGAGCTGTTTCGTGCAGGCGGGAATTCTGAAGTTCGCCGTCGGTCCGCCCACGTCGTGGATGTAACCCTTGAAATCGGGGTCTTCGCACATCAGCCGCGCTTCGGCCAGGATTGACTCATGGCTGCGTGCTTGAATAATGCGCCCCTGATGGTAATTGAGCGCGCAGAACGCGCAGTCGCCCAGGCATCCTCGGTTGCTCGTGAGCGAAAACTTTACTTCGGCTAAGGCGGGGATGCCTCCAGCCGTATCGTAGGTAGGATGCCATGTGCGTTCGTAGGGTAGCTCGTAGACGGCGTCGAACTCTTCGGTCGAAAGCGGTTCGGCGGGCGGATTCTGTACCACGAACACGTGGTGCGGGTATTCCTCGACGAGCGGGTGACCGGCGAAAGGATTCAGGTTTTCCATCTGGAGCTTGAAACTGCGCGCATAATCAAGCTTATCAGCGCTCATCTGGTCAAACGTAGGCAGTATGATCGGGTCGTACACACCGTCAAGCGAGCGCGTTCGGAATGCCGTGCCAGGGATATAGGTCAAATCTCCGATCGAAAGACCTGCGGCGAGCGCGTCTGCAATTGCTACGATAGACTTTTCGCCCATACCGTACGAAATCATGTCGGCGCCGGCGTCGAGCAGGATCGAGCGCTTGAGCGAATCCGACCAGTAGTCGTAATGCGCAAGGCGACGCAGGCTCGCCTCGATGCCTCCGAGCACGATAGGCGTGTGCTTGAACGAGCGCCTGATCAGGTTGCCATATACAATGCAGGCTCGATCGGGTCGCAGTCCCGCCTGACCACCAGGCGAATAGGCGTCTGTGCGCCGGCGCTTCTTTGCGACGGTGTAATGGTTGACCATCGAGTCCATGTTGCCGGCAGAGACCAAAAATGCGAGCCGTGGTTCGCCAAGCGTACAAACGCTTTCCGGATCGCGCCAATCGGGTTGGGCGATGATGCCGACTCGGTATCCGTGCGCCTCGAGCAAGCGCGTGATGATAGCGCATCCGAACGAAGGGTGGTCTACATAGGCGTCGCCACACACGTATACGAAGTCGACCGCATCCCATCCGCGGTCATTCATTTCGCTTCGAGTTGTGGGTAAAAAAGCCATGGATTTCCTTAGCCGATAAAAGCGGGGCGGTCCTGCTCTATTCAGTTTTCAGTGCGCTGCGAGCGAGGCAGGGCAATCCCGTTTCATTCATAGGGCTCGGCTTGCTCAAAGCTACGAGCGCCAATCAACGATGCCGAACTTCTCGGCAAGCACGCGGTCGAGCGCCTCATCGTCTGCGAGCTCGACGACGGTTCTGTTGCCGTGCGAAAACTCCGTGAACGTCATGTCGTTCAGGTCGTAGGCTCCGTCGGCGGTGCGCACGTTTGCCCGCCGCCAGGCGCGAAACACCGACTGCGGGTTTTGGGATTGGAAAAACGAGAACAAGACGAAATCCTGCTCCTCGACGGGCATCGTACAGAAGCGCATCACGGGCTTTTCCTCACCAGAACTGCCCGTATAGCAGACGTTCCACCAAAGGTCGTCATGTTTGCGCAGTGTGAAAGCCTGCCCGAGTTCCGTGCGCGTGACCCCATCCTCGATGACAGGTGCGAAGCTGGGCATCGGGCCGCCGAACCCCACGTCAGCCAGATATTCGGTGCCGTCGATGCGCACGATGGTAGCGCGATGCGAAATCATCGGATGCGGATTCGGCCGCGTTAGCACGCGTGCCATGCAGGGCTGCACGTCGAAGCCGAGCCCTTTCAAGAGCGAAAAGAACAGTCCGTTGAGTTCAAAGCAGTAGCCTCCGCGCTTGCGCTTGACGATCTTGTCGAACAGATCGGCTTTTGCAAGCGAGGGCACGCGATGGTGCTCGAAGATGTCGAGGTTCTCGAACGGTACCGCGCGCTGATGCGCGTCGATCAGCTCGTCTAAGAATTCGCTTGACGGTTCGCGTACGTCTGCGATCCCAATGCGTTCGAGATAGGCATCGACGTCGCTTAACGGCTCGTATAATTCGTCGCTCATGAAGTGCTCCAATCCAAATTGCAGTGGCGCCACGCATGTGGTTACGCGAGGGTCTCCAGGTGAGCCATGACGGCATCGTTGCCCTGGATGAGGCGCTCGCCGTCATAGAAATACGGGATTAGGTTGGCATCGCCGCCCAAGGCAAGCAGCTCGTTGTAGGGGCCTTCCTGCTCGACGTCGCGCAAGTCCAGCTCAATGCCATGTTCAGCGGCGTAATGCGTTGCGATGGA
>CADBQL010000178.1 GCA_902796815.1 uncultured Coriobacteriaceae bacterium
AGGAGACCCATCCGTTCGATCATCAGATTTCGACACGCATGAAGGTCGCAGAAGACGGCACGTACCTGCGCGAAGTCGACGGGCGCCCCATCGAGGGTGATGAGAAGATCGTGGCGCTGCGCCACTGGTGTGACGGGCGTTTTGGTGAGGGGAATTGGGAAATCGAATACGCGTACGGCGACCATCATTCCGACGAGCCGTTGTTGCTCGCGGCCAAGCATCCCTTTGCGGTGTGCCCGAATCGTGGCATGAGCAAAATAGCCAAGAGGCGCCATTGGCCTGTTCTCGACTGGGAAATCGACGTTCCCAAGAAATAAGCCCGTTGAGTGGTCGCTGCGATGAGTTTTGCCCCTGGGGCGTGACTCATTCCAGGGCCGAGGCTCATCGTGCGCCAGGCGCTCATCAGATAATGCCGAGGCCTTCGAGCAGGATCTTGAGGCCGATAGCAATCAGGACGAGGCCGCCGGCGATTGTGGAGGGGCGCTCCCAGCGCGAGCCGAATTGATGGCCGATGGCGACGCCGCCAAACGAAATGCAAAATGTCGTGACGCCGATGAGTGCGCACGCGGGGGCGATGGCTACGTCCAAAAATGCGAATGACACGCCGACTGCGAACGCGTCGATGCTCGTGGCAACGGCGAGCATCGTGAGCTCCCGAATCGAGAGGGATTCCGAATCGTCGTCATCGTCTTCGCCACGCAGGGCGTCGTACAGCATTTTCCCGCCGATGAAGGCGAGAAGCGCGAAGGCGATCCAGTGGGAAAACGCCGTGACGTAGCGTGCGAACTGCTCGCCGAGCACCCAGCCGAGCGCGGGCATGAGCGCTTGGAAGCCGCCGAAGAACAAGGCGATGAGCGCTCCCTGCCTGAGGTCGAGCCTTTTCATGCCGAGGCCTTTGCAGATGGAGACCGCGAAGGCGTCCATCGAAAGCCCGACTCCTATGAGAAACAGTTCGACGAAACCCATCGAAGTCACATCCCTCGCCAGCTTGTCATTTTCCGCAAGAGGGGCACAAATCGGCGAGGAAGCATTCGCCGCATTTGGGGTTCTTTGCGTTGCAAATGCCGCGTCCGAATAAGATCCATTGATGGTTTACGGGCTCCCACAACTCCTTGGGGATGAGCTTGAGCAGGTCTTCTTCGGTTTTGCTCGGGTCTTTTGCATTCGAAAGCTTGAGCTTGTGCGCAATGCGAAACACGTGCGTGTCGACGGCGATGCCCTCGACGATGCCGAAGCCTGCGTTCATGACGATGTTGGCGGTCTTGCGTCCGACGCCGGGCAGGCGCTCGAGCTCCTCGTAGGTGTGGGGCACTTCGCCGCCATACTCTGCGAGCACCATCTGCGCGCATTTGATGCAATTGGCCGCTTTCGTGCGGAAAAACCCGATTGAGTGCAATATTTCCGCAACGTCGGTCGCGTCAGCGCTGGCCAAATCCTCGATGGTAGGGTAGCGCTCCCAGAGAATCGGCGTCACCTTATTCACGGCTGCGTCAGTTGTTTGCGCCGAAAGCAATACTGCTATGGTCAGGCGAAACGGATCGCCGCCAAAATCGAGTGCGGGTGCGGCGTTCGGATAATGCTCAGCCATGCGCTCACAGACAGCGAGCGCGCGTGCGCGTTTGGATTTCATCGACTCACGCGGCATAACGAGCCCCCCTTCGACTGTGACATAAAGTCGGGTTTTTTGTCACCGACCAATTTGGTCGGTGACAAAAAACCCGACTTTATGTCATGCCTAGTATAGCGGAAACATCGAGTCATGCAATTCCGCTCGGCATAGTGTATTCTGCCTTAGGCAAGATATGCGTCACTTTCTACGGTCTTGACGATCCATGGCTTTGCCGGCCAAGGCGCATGATGCAATCACAAGCGGAAGCACGAAACGGGAGAGGGTATGGCGTTAGAGTTAATAAGGGATTACCAGCTTCGATGGATGGATTTTGATCAGCACGGCCGTATGCAGCCTGCTGCCATGCTCGATATTTTCCAGGATATGGCGACGTTGCATGCCGAGATGATCGGCATTGGACATGATGAGATGCTTGCCAGCGGGGTGCTTTGGGCGGTCGTGCGCACAAAGCTCGAGATAGTGCGCGATCCCAAGTACTTCCAGGTCGTTACTGTGAGGACCTGGCCGCATTCGCTTTCGCGTTTTTCGTTCCTGCGCGATTTCGAGATGCGCGATGAAGAGGGCAATTTGCTCGTGCAAGCGTCGCAGGAATGGGTGCTTATGGATGTGAGCACGCGGAAATTCGCTTCGGCTAAGGATTTCTACCAGGGTCCGACGGATTTTTGCGAAGACCGTGTGTTCGAGAAAAAGGCCCGCAAATCGCCCGACTTCGATGAGGGGAATCGTCCCGCGTGCCAGATCGTTCCCAGTTACACCGATATCGATCTGAACGGGCACGTCAACAACGCCATGTATGCGAATTTCATCGTCAATGCGCTCAATCCCGGATCGGAGGGTGCCATCAAAACGATGCAGATAGACTATCGTTACGAAGTGCATCCGAACGAGCCGATCACCGTGCTCACGCTTGTAGAGGACGGCCGCGTGCTCTCGAAAGGCGTCAACGCCGACGGTACGACCGCTTTCGCTGGCCTCATCGAGCTTCGCTGAGGTGTTGACGCGTTACAGTTCACTGTTTCGACGGGACGCGATAGCAAAACCCCAGGTGAGGGCGTGACATCGGCGATTCCGCAGACACATATTTAATTGTTCTAAAGTTACGAGGACAAGCCGATGCGCGTTCTCACCTGGGGTTTTGCGGGACGTGCGGACCCCTGTGAACCGTAACGTTGACGAGGTCAAAAGGGTCAATAAAGGGAGGCCCCAACGTTTGGGGGCCTCCCTTTTTGTCCCTCTTGGTTGCAAAACGAGACGCAACCGCAGTTAGACGAGGTTGCCTACGACGCGGAACATCTCGGCGAGCTCATCGACGTCCATAAGCTTGGGAACGGGGTAGAGCGGGTTGGATTCTGCGTCTGCGTGAATCGCGAGCTGCGGAATGTCGCGCTCCTCGATGCCCGAGATGTACTTGGGGATTTCCATCGATTCGTTCATATAGACGACCCAGGCGATGAAGGATTTGGCTGCTTGCGCATCGGGGGTCGATTCGCCTGCAAGCTGAATGAGCCGGGCGAGTTTTGCAAGGCTCGCATGGCAGGTTTCGCCGTAGGCGCGCAGCATATGCGGCAAGATAACGGCGTTGGCCAGGCCATGCGGGGTTCCGTATTGGCCGCCGAGCGCATGCGCGAGTCCGTGCACGTAGCCGACATAGGATTGGGTGAACGCGATGCCTCCGCAGTATGCGGCGCGTAGCATTTTCTGGCGCGCTTCGGCGTCGTTCCCGTCGTCATAAGCGCGTTTGAGGAAATCATGCACCAGTAGGACGGCCTCTTCGGCCATTGCGCGCGTGTACTTGGTCGTGCTTTGGCCGATGTAGGCCTCGACGGCATGCGTGAGCGTGTCCATGCCCGTCGTGGACGTGATGTGCTTGGGAAGGCCCGTTGTCAGGCGGTAGTCGTGTACAGCGTAGCGCGGGATGAGGCAGAAATCGTTGATCGGGAACTTGTGGTGCGTTTTGGCGTCTGTGATGACGGCTGCTACCGTGACCTCGCTGCCCGTTCCGGCTGTCGTGGGGACGGCGATGAGCGTGGGGACTTTTGCGAGCACTTTGAGCACGCCCGCCATCTTCTCGACCGGCTGATTGGGCTTGGCAATGCGGGCTGCGGCGCCTTTTGCGCAGTCCATCGAAGAGCCGCCGCCGAAGCCGACGAGCGCCTGGCAGCCGTTTTCGAGATAGAGCTTGCGCACTTCTTCGACGTTGTCGATGGTGGGGTTCGGAATCGTCTTATCGTAAAGCACCGTCTTGATGCCCGCCGCCTCGCAGAACTCGATCGTCCTGTCGACAAGACCCAGCTTGCTGATCATCTCGTCGGTGACGATGATGATCGAGTCGATGCCGAGAACCGTGCACAGCGCGGCGATCTCATCGGTGCTC
>CADBQL010000179.1 GCA_902796815.1 uncultured Coriobacteriaceae bacterium
AGAAGGAATGGACGGACAAGGACTTTATGATTCACGATCCGGTCTATCTGGCAATCTATCTGGATGACGGAAACGGCAATCCTGGTGAACTCATCGAAGGAAGCGTCCGCAGGCTTGATACCAACGAAACGGAGGTCTACTGGTTCTTCCCAGATCTGAAGATAAACGGCCAGGCATACACTTTTGACAAATTCATCGTTCGAGAGGTGGAACTGGTCGAAACGCAAACTACGCCTATCATTGTGGATGAAAACGGTGTCGTAACGAGCTATGCCGATATCAGATTCATCGATGAAGGTGGCAGCATTAGCGTCAACGGCAGGACATACAGCGGCACCGAACGAACGGAAAACTATACCGTTAACTATCAGACCGGCTCATCAACTGGACAGAACGAAAACATCCGCGTCGACACCGTGACGAACTCTCGACCGGGCATTCAGATCTATAAAACGGATTGGACCGGGGAAAACTACCTGTCTGGTTCTGTGTTCACTCTCAAAGACTCCGACGGGCAAGACGTGGGAGACGCTACCTATACTTCCAACAGCAATGGTCTGGTGACTACGGCTTATCTGAATGAGGGAACTTTCACCCTGAACGAAATCAAAACGCCGACAGGCTATGTGGCGCTCGACGAGCCGATTACCATCACAGTGACTACTACCCAACCGAGCAGTTATGATTTGACCGTGATATCAGGAACCACTACCTACTACATTTCGTTGAGCGGACCGACTGGCTTCTATACAACTACTCCTGCGACAGAATCAGCCATGGCACGCATCACCGTGAAAAACCGCACTGTGGAGGGACTGAAGGTCGTAAAGGAAGGCGTTGACGGCAGCTCAAGAACCCCATTGAGCGGCGTCCACTTTGCGCTGTACGATCAGGTCAAAGACAGCACAGGAAACGTGCGTCCGGCCTATAACCCCAAGACTGGCTACGAAGATCTTACGACAAATGACGAGGGTATTCTCGCGGAAATAACAATGAATCTCGGGGCAGGTACGTATTACTTGAGGGAGATGGAAGCTCCCAGCGGCTACAAAAAGCTGTCAGAAGATCTGTGCTTTACGATTGGTGAGAACGGAACCGTAAGTATAAATAATGCAGGATTTAAGAGCTGGCTGACCACGGATACTTCCACCCCGGGCGCCGTTTCCTATCAAATCAGCATTGAGAATACGCCTCTCGGCATTACTCTTCGAAAGACAAATGAAACGGGAAAGGCATTACCCGGATCAAAATTTATGCTTTGCAAAAAGAATGATGCTGGCATTTTTGAGAGTGTCACCGGAATTGATGGTATCGGAGAAAACGGCCTGATAGATCTGACAAACAAAACGGAGATGACCTTGAACGGTATATCCAGCGGCATCTATAAGCTCACAGAGACCTGTGCTCCTCCAGGCTATATCGTTTTGACCAAGGACACCTATTTCAGCATTTCCAATGCGGCAGTGACACTCACCGATAAAAACGGCGACGCTAAAACGTATACCGACGTATCTCTGTTGGACGATAACACGACCATCGCGGTGAAAAATACACCTGGTGCTGAACTCCCCGTCACTGGCGGCGCCGGCACCAACGCCTTGCTACCGCTCGGGCTCATCTGCGTTGCTGCAGGCCTTGTCGTACTCGTCCGGAATCGCAAGAGCAGCACTCGCTGAGATGAGTCTCGCCCCTGGGGCGAGACTCATTCTATTTCATGAAGAAGTCGATGATGCAGGCGAGGGCGGTATCCATCTTCTTGGGGTCGTGGAAACGATGGTCAGCACCTTCGACCGCCACCAGCTCGATCACGTTCGCATCCGCGAACTCTTTCGACGCCTCGAATGACACCAGCTCGTCAGCCGTGCCGTGCACGATCAGGATATCGTCGGCGAAATCGAAGTATTCCCTTTCCCGCACATCGAACTCCCGCAAGTTGTCCAGGAAATGCTTGCTCACCTTGACCTGGCGGTCAAAGCCCACGAGCACGACCTTTCCGCTCTCGATCTTACGCAGGTCATCTTCGCCGATAATCGAGCTTGTGAGCGTATCGTACATGGCGAGGGCTGGACAGCGCAGCGCCACTTTGCGGAAGGGATTGCCATGCTCGCTTAGGTACTTGAGCAGCAGATATCCTCCGAAACTCGCCCCATAGGCATAAACATCTTCCACCTCGAAGCGCTGTTTGGCGTACTCGACCACGATGCGCAGATAGGTGTCGCAGTCTTCGAGCAAAAGGCTCTTTCGCGCATCAGCGCCATGACACGGCCAGTCGAACGCAATCACAGCCGTGCCTTTCCACTTCGCAATGATGCGATGCGCGAACGTTTCGGCCGATTTCGTTTCCTTGTAGCTCCCGAATCCATGGCAATACAGCGCCACGCGCTTCACAGCCGCCGGATCAGCGCAGTACAGCTTGCTCCGAATGCTACATCCCTGCTCGTTGATGTCGAAATATCGTTCCATGCTCACCTGCCTTTTCTCCACCAGAATCTTACCATGGGACATTCGAACCCAGATTCCCGTGAAGGGTTTGTGAAGCTCGAATTATCGTGAAAGGTTTACTCCGCGCCAATCGTGTTGGGGGTATGGACGGACGCGACACGCCCCATGACACGCAACATCGCGATCCGTCCATAACGCAAACAGGCTTTGCGCGCACGCCTGGCGTTTCGAAAAACAATCGACATCAACGAATAGGAGACCATTATGGACATGTACACTACTACGCATTACGCCATCGAACAGGGCGGCCTTCCGAACCACAAAAACCTTCGCTCGCGTGCAGCGGCGGGAATCGTTGCGGGTTGTTTGGCGCTTTCGGTATGCCCCGCCATCGCGCTTGCCGCTCCGCCCGAGCAAGATGCTCCCCAGGGCGTCGAAGTTACGATGCAGCAGCCGATGGATGGACAGGTGGAAGACTTTGGCAATGGCCGGCCTTCTGATGAGGGTTTCAGCAACCAGGGCGACAGCTTCTGGGGAGAAGGCCCCGCACAAGGAGGTCCATCGGGCGACTTCACTAACGATCAGGGATTTAATGGCGAAATGCCAGACGAACAGCCTTCTTTTGAGCAGGATGAAGCTTTCGGCATGCCGCCCGAGAACAACTCGGGCGAACCAGCGGGAAACCAGCCTGGCGAACAG
>CADBQL010000180.1 GCA_902796815.1 uncultured Coriobacteriaceae bacterium
GCACTTTCGCAAAAGCTCAAGGGCATCGACGGACTCGCCATTCGTGCCGTCCCCGGTATCTCCTCGGTCGTGTGCATGTGCGCCCGCCTGCTTACTCCCTGGCAGGATATCCACCTGGTCTCCGCGCATGGTCGTGAGTGCGATCCTGTTGCTGAAGTGCGCGCGCATGCCAAGACGTTCATGCTGACGGGAGGCAAAAAGAAAGCGTCCGACGTGTGCGCTGAGCTAGCTGTCGCTGGTTTGGGCGACTTGCCCGTGCATATTGGAGAGCGTCTCTCATACGACGACGAACGCATCGTTCACGGTACCGCAGCCGAGCTGGCGCAGCAGGATTTTCTCGACCTTGCCGTTATGGTTGTAGAAAACCCCACCGCCCCCAAACATGAACCCGGCAAACTCGAGGAGTGGAAATAGCTATCGGTTTTGATGGTGAAATGGAGCGAAGCATGCAAGTAAAAGCCCCCCGACTTCTTATTTGTGCCCCGGCAAGCGGGGGAGGGAAAACGACGTTCACCTGCGGTTTGCTCCAGGCGTTTGCGAATCGCGGTTTGAAACTGCAGGCGTGCAAGTGCGGGCCGGACTACATTGACCCGATGTTTCACCGCGAGGTTATCGGCGCCGATTCGCGCAATCTCGATTTGTTTTTCATGAGCGAAAAGCAGACGCGCGAGCTGGTCGCTGAGGGCGCCAAGGACGTTGATGTTACGGTGATCGAGGGCGTCATGGGCTATTACGACGGCATCGCGATCAGCGACCAGGCATCGGCTTGGGATGTCGCGCGCGTCACCGAAACGCCGGCCATTCTCGTGGTCGATGGTCGGGGTCGAGCGCGTTCGATTGCAGCCGAGGTGCTGGGCTTTTTGAAGTTCCGCGAGCCGAGCAATATTGCCGGCGTGGTGATCAACCGCTGCTCGGCTATGCTGTTTCCGCGACTTGCCCAGCTCATCGAGCAGGAATGCGGCGTGCATGCGTACGGCTACGTGCCCGTGCTCGATGCGGATTGCAGCCTCGAAAGCCGCCATCTGGGTCTTGTGACCGCTTCGGAGGTTGCTGACCTGCAGGTCAAGCTCAACAAGATCGCGGCTGTACTCGAAGAGTCGCTTGATATCGAGGGACTGCTCGATTTAGCCGCTTCGGCGCCAGAGTTGGTTGCGTCTGCGGACGATATGACAGATTGCGCTTCGTCTGCTTGCGATGTTGAGGCTGCGGAGGGCTCTGCGCCCGAAAGTCGACCAAAACGCTTAATGACAAAAAACCCGATTTTATGTCATGCTCGAATCGCGGTGGCGCATGACGATGCGTTCTGTTTCTACTACTCAGACACGTTGCGTATGCTCGAGCGTTTGGGTGCCGAGCTCGTGTATTTCTCGCCACTGGTTGACGCCCATCTGCCCGAGGGCGTAAACGGGCTGTATTTGGGTGGCGGCTATCCGGAGCTGCATTGCAAGGAGTTGAGCGAAAACACCACGCTACTTGCCGAAATCCGGGAGGCAATCGAAGCAGGCATGCCGACGGTGGCCGAGTGCGGTGGCTTTATGTTTTTGCATGAACAGCTCGAAGATGACCAGGGAACGTTTTGGCCGATGGTCGGTGCGATTCCGGGGCGGTCGTTTCGCACCCCTAAGCTCGGGCGGTTCGGTTATATCGACATCACGGCTGCCCATGACAATCTCCTGTGCGCGGCGGGCGATACGCTTCCGGCGCACGAGTTCCATTACTGGGATAGCGATTCGGCGGGCGATGCCTTCCACGCGCAAAAGCCCCAAAGTTCGCGCAGCTGGGAATGCGCTCATGCGACGCCGACGTTGTATGCGGGTTATCCGCACTTGTGCCTGCATGCGCGTCCAGAGGCTGCTGCCCGTTTTGTGCGCGCATGTGTCGAGGATGACATAAAGTCGGGTATTATGTCATCAAGCGATTTGCTAAACGATGACGAAAATGCTTAATGACAAAAAACCCGACTTTATGTCATGGAATGGAGTATCACGATGACTGCTAAGCCAATTATGGTGCAAGGAACGA
>CADBQL010000181.1 GCA_902796815.1 uncultured Coriobacteriaceae bacterium
ATCCCCGCGCTCGCGCCACATCGGGCGGCTTGACGTACTTTGTTGGAGCATCAACCCCAAGGGTAGGAGTTTCCCCATCCCAGCTCGCACGGGATAGCAACTAAAAAAGGGCCGGGGGCGTTTCCCCGGCCCAGCAAATGCGTTGGAAAATCCTGCTTCTTACTCGATTTGAGGCTACATTAGAGGCGCTTGACGAAGCGGCCGTCGCGCGTGTCGATCTGCAGCACTTCGCCGACCTCGATGTACATCGGGACCTGCACCACAGCGCCGGTCTCGAGCGTTGCCGGCTTGTTGGAACCCTGAACCGTATCGCCCTTGAAGCCTGGCTCGGTCTCGGTCACCTCCAGCTCAACGAACATCTTGGGCTCGATGCCGATGAGCTCATCGCCAGCATACTGCAAGGTGACGTCGTCGTTTTCCTTAAGCCACTTGGCAACATCGCCTACGATGTCGGCCCCGAGGGCCTCTTGCTCGTAGGTGTTGGAATCCATGAAGTGGAAATCCGCGCCGTCGTTGTAGAGATACTGCATCTTGCGCGTCTCCATGCGAACGGAGTCGAACTTCGTGCCCGCATTGAACGTGTTGTCCACGATGCGGCCCGTGCGCACATCGCGCAGCTTCGTGCGCACGAAAGCACCGCCCTTACCAGGCTTGACATGCTGGAACTCCACAATCGTCCACAGTTTGCCGTTGTATTCGATGCACATGCCGTTCTTGAAATCTGCCGTAGAAATAGCCATTGAGCCCTCCCGTTTGCTTCCCGCGACGGCCGCCGTCGCAGTCCGCCCACGTGTCACTGTATCTTTTCCGAACTGGTAAATTATACCTATTCCAACGCTTTCCTGTGAAAATGCACCCAAATCCCCATTTGCCAGGTTGGAATACCGTAGCTCGCCAGATCTGGACCAGGGTGCTCTTGTGCGGATTGCCAAGAATTGCACCAGCAGCCTTGCCCAACACAACCCTGTTTTTAATCAGCCTTCTGCAACTTCCTAGATAACGACCAAATCGTGACCGAGCTGCGAAAAGACCTGGTAACCGCCATCGGTCAAAACGCCGCAGTCTTCGAGGCGCATGCCGAACTCGCCTGGCACGTAGATGCCCGGCTCGACCGTGACGACGTTGCCCGCCTGCAGGGGGCGGTCGTAGCGAAGATTGAGCAAGGGCTTTTCGTGCACTTCGAGACCGACGCCGTGACCGAGCCCATGTCCCATCGCCCCAGCGTATCCGCCGTCCGCAAGCACCTGTTCGGCCAGTTCATGAGCTTGTTTTCCCGTCATTCCTGGATGCAGCTGCGCTTCGACCGTCTCGTTGGCCTGGCGCAAAACCTCCCAGGCATGGGCGAGACGCTCGTCGGGCTGGCCCAAAAACACCATGCGGGTCATATCGGAACAATAGCCTTGCGCCCTTGCCCCGAAGTCCATCACAACGCATTGACCTGCCTCAAGCTGCGTCTGCCCGGGGATAGCATGCGGATCGGCGCCGTTCGCGCCCGTTGCGACGATTGACCCAAACGCCAAGCCTTCGGCTCCATGGCGCAACATGTAGTCCTCGAGCTCCAGCTGAACATCGCGCTCGGTCATGCCCGGACGCATGAACTGCACGATATGGAGAAACGCCGCATCGGTTATGGCCTGCGCCGCCTGAAGGCGAGCAATTTCTGAGTCGCTTTTGACCGCGCGCAGCTCGAGCACGACATCGCTCGTCGCCACCAGCGATTCTGCCCCAAAAGCTTCGACCGCTTTGACGTATTCGGCATAGGTGATCGAATCCTCGATGGCCACACGCCCCTCGACAACATCCCCAGACTCGGTGATTGCATCGTGCGCATAGGCCATGTGTCCTACACGCTCGTCGTTGACCTGCACCGAATTCCCCATTCGAGCAATCTGCGTGCGCAATGCGTTGGAATAGCGCGAATCGGAATGCAGCAGCGCGTCGGTCGGCGTCACGACCAGAGCATGGGCGCGCTCCTCGTCGAACACGCCATCGATCGCGGTAAGCCACTTGATGTTGGGGGTATCGCGAACCACAAACGCAGAAACCTCCGCTCGAAAACATACGTCACGCAGTAGAGCTAACCGCTGGTCAGATAGGCGACCGACCTCGATAGGGTCCGAAGTCCGCGCTTGTTCGGCAGGGCCTTCTGTATGGCTTGCTTCTACGGAATCCGAAGCCTGGTTTGGGTTTTGCGCAATACTTTCCCGACCAGCTACTTTGATTGCGGCGCCCTCCTCAAAACGCGCCTCGAAGCCATCGCCCAAGCGCACGGGCGCTTCCAAGTCGCGCAAGATGTCGACCGCGCGGCAATAGCCGTCAACACCCAGGCCTTTGACCTGGGCCGCACATGCAGGAGCGATTACCGAAACACGCCTGAACGGTTCGCGCGAATCGACATCCGAAATATGGACCTCGACAACGGGTATATCGATTGCTGCAATTGCGTCGCGTAGCGCATACGAATAATGCGTATGCGCTCCTGGATTGTAAATAATGCCGCTGAACTGGGCCGCCGCTTGATGGATGACATTGATCAGCTCGCCTTCGCTGTTCGACTGAAAGCGCGCAACCGTAATTCCCCATTGCGCCGCATACGCGCCCACCGCGGCTTCGACGTCCTGAAGCGTCCTGCTCCCGTACACCTCGGGCTCGCGCTTGCCGAGCATATCCAGATTCGGGCCGTTCATCAGCAGTATCGCAGGCATTTCCATCGCAGTTCCTCCCGTTGCGCTGTTTTTCGCGTTGTATTTTAACGCATACGATGAGTTTCGCCCCTGGGGCATGACTCATAGGAGGCGAGCCACGCCCCCGATCACGGCTCGCCGGCATGCCCCGATCGCGGCTTACCGGCAGCCCCCAGTCGCGACTCGCCAGTGATCAGCGGCCTACCCCCAGCCCCCAGCCCCTCCTGCGCAATGTCATGCGTTTTTTTGAGGTTCTGCACGCCACGCGCTAGGCAAACGGGCGCTGACATACAATCGAGAAAACGAATCGTTCGAAAGGGGTCGCCATGCGCTATATAACAGCAGGTGAAAGCCACGGTCCGCAACTTACGGCCATCGTCGACGGCGTGCCGGCAGGCCTTCATATTTCTGAGGAAAGCATCAACGCCGACCTCGCTCGACGCCAATCGGGCTACGGACGTGGCGAGAGGCAGCTCATAGAGCACGACCGCGTGCGAATCGTTTCGGGCGTGCGTTTTGGCCGCACAATCGGAGCGCCCATCACGCTCATCATCGAGAACCGCGACTGGGAAAACTGGACCGACCGCATGGCCGTATTCGGCGAGGCGCCTCTCGACCTCAAGCGCGAAACAACGCCGCGACCAGGTCATGCAGACCTGGTCGGCGCACTTAAAACCGACTCTGACGATTGCCGAAACGTTCTAGAACGCGCAAGCGCCCGCGAAACGGCGGCGCGCGTAGCGGCAGCAGGCATCGCCCGCGAGCTGCTCGCAGACCTCGGCGTCGATGTTTTCTCGTACGTAACGTCGATCGGCCAGGCCAAATTCATCGAGAAAGACCCGATGCTCGACGCTCCCGATTACAAGCCGCTCGAAATCGAGATTTCGGACGTGCGCTGTCCGAACGAGGCGGCTGCCGACGCAATGCGCCTCGAGATCGACAAGGCTCGCAACCTGGGTGAAAGCCTTGGAGGAACGTTTCGCGTTGTCGCGCGCGGCCTCGTTGCGGGGCTCGGCGGATACGCGAGCGCACATGAGCGCATGACTGGGCGCATCGGTGCGGCGCTGTTCTCGATACCCGCAATCAAGGGCGTCGAATTCGGACTGGGATTCGAAGCGGCCACGCTTCCAGGATCACATGTTCACGACCCAATCCAACTCGACCCGCTCTTTGGCTTCACGCGCACATCGAACAACGCCGGCGGCCTCGAGGGCGGCATGACAACGGGCATGCCGCTTATCGTCACGTGCGCGATGAAGCCGATCCCCACGCTCATGACCCCGCTTGGAACCATTGAGCTCGACTCGCTCGAACCCGCCGAGGCCTCAAAAGAACGCTCGGACGTGTGCGCCGTGCCAGCTTGCGCCGTCGTCGCTGAGGGCGAAGTCGCGTTTGCCCTTGCTAATGCCTATTTGGAAAAGTTCGGGCACGATAACATGGCCGACATTCGAGCAAACTTGGCAGCGTACAAACAGCGTCTGAAAACGGTGTCGCGATGAGCGAGTTGGATGCCCCGACGCCGCAGGTTTATGATTTCCGCAAGCCAGCCTTGCGCGGGCGCGGGAGAATTCACGAACTCACGCGCCCTGTTTTCTTCGTCGGCTTCATGGGCGCGGGCAAGACGTCAACGGCACGGAAGCTCGCGCGCTCGGCAGGCGTCACGGCCATCGACATGGACACGTACATCGAGCGGCGCTGCGACATGAAAATCAAGCAAATATTCGCCGAACTCGGAGAAAAGGGGTTTCGCGCCATCGAGACCGATATGCTCGAGGAGCTCGCTTTGGGCGAACCGCGCCTCATATCGTGCGGCGGCGGAATCGTTCTTGCCGAACGTAATCGCCAAATCCTCAAGGAACATGGCTTTGTCATCTATCTGATGGTCACTGCCGCCGAGGCGGCGTCGCGCATTTCGGACGTTTCGACACGACCGCTGTTTGGCAATCTTGAACAGGCCCAACGCGTCATTGAAGGGCGCCTGCCCCTCTACGAGGAAGTCGCCGACATCGCCATCGACACCGCCGGGCGCGGCTCCGGCTCAATCGCCCGCGAAGCACAGCGCTGCCTTCAGGAAGCCGGCATCCTTCGCTGATAAGTCGTCCTCATAAGCCTTTCCTTTAGAGCGCAATTCGCTTGGCCAAAAGCGCTCACCCTTAGGCTACACTTAAGCAGTGCGCGGAAACCTAACATCTACGCGACGAGGAAACATGCAGGCGCGACCAAAAAGAATCCCTTTCCAGCCCTGAAAAGCGGAAAGAGGTCGTGCGCTCAAGACGCATTTTCATCGTGGCTAGCACCTTCGACAACACGGAAGAACGGAGCAAGCTATGGCGACAAAAGTGATGATAAGCCTGCCAGATGAGGCAGACTACGCAGTACGCATCGGCGCGGGCGTGCTCGACGCGCTCGGGCGCAACCTGCGCAGTTTCGAGCGGTTTGCAAGAGCGCAGGACGTGCTCGTGATCACGGATTCGAACGTTGGACCGCTCTATCTCGCGCGCACGCGGAAGGCGCTTACCGCCGAAGGTTTCAAAGTCCGCGAAATCACCGTTCCCGCAGGCGAACCCTCCAAATCGATCGACGTCGCAGCAGAAATCTGGTCGGCGATGGCGCAGCTCTCACTCGGCCGAGACTGCCTGGTCGTCGCGCTCGGCGGGGGTGTCGTGGGCGATCTGGCGGGCTTTGTCGCTTCGACGTACATGCGCGGCGTGCCGGTCGTGCAAGTTCCCACCACGTTGCTGTCGATGGTCGACTCATCAGTCGGCGGAAAAACCGCGGTCAATCTCCCAGAGGGAAAAAACCTCGTCGGGACTTTTTTCCAGCCCTCGTTCGTGTGTGCAGACACATCAACGCTCGCTTCGCTTCCCGAACGCGAATGGCTGTGCGGCTGCGGGGAAATTGCAAAGTCATCGGTCATCGATTCGGACGATTTTTTCTTCTGGCTGCTCGAGCACGCGCAGGAGCTGGCCAAACGAGACCCGGTAACCACAGAAGAGGCCATCGCACGCTGCGTCGTCTTCAAAGCCGACATCGTCGCACGCGATAAAACAGAAACCTCCGGCGTACGCGAATGCCTAAACTATGGCCACACGCTCGGGCACGCGATCGAAGCCTGCACGGGGTTCGGCACGTTCAGCCACGGTGCCTGCGTGGCCGAAGGCATGCGCTTCGCCGCTAAACTCGCCTGCGACTTTGCCGAGCATAATGCCGAATCAACAACAAACGCAAACCCCGACGCCGTAGCCGAATTCGCCGCCGCGCAAGCAGACCTCCTCGACGCACTCGGCCTCGTACCGCTTGCATACGAAGCCACACCGGAAGCCTTGCTTTCGGCCATGAAACACGACAAGAAGGCCCGCGGTGGAGACCTCCGCTTCGTCTTGGCCGACGATATCGCCACCTGGCGCATTCGGCCGATTGCTGACGATCTGGTGCTTTCCGCCCTCACGCGGGCCCGATAA
>CADBQL010000182.1 GCA_902796815.1 uncultured Coriobacteriaceae bacterium
ACTCAACGCCTTCAGGCAGCTCATAGGGCGCAGCCTCGGTGCCGGGATACACGCGGTAGCCAGCGACTTCGTAATAGGGCTGGTATTCCATGTCGTAATGCTGTCCGGTCGACATGTCGATCAGATGCTCGGTTGTCGGGTCGTAAGCCCAACCGTAGTACGCGTCGTACCACACGCTGTCCTCGATCCCGACGAGCCAGCCAGAATTCGGGTCGTAGATCTTGCCTTCGCCTGCAGCGCTTGCCTTGGTGGCATAACCCTTTGCGGCATCCCACGTCACATCGGAACCCTCGGGCAGCGCATACGGAGCTGCTTCGAGGCCAGGATACAGGCGGATGTTGGCCAGGAACGGCACCTCGTTACGCTCGAAGTCGTAGAACTTGTCGGTGGCCTCGTCGTGGAGCAGTTCTCTTTCGGCGTCATAGGCCCAACCGGAGTACAGGTCGTAGTACTTGCCGGTCTTCGGGTCGATGAGCCAACCGGATGCTTCGTCCAACTCGTAATGCGTACCGGGCTGCACCATCTTGTCGCGATGGAAATCCCACTCGAGCCCTTCGGGGATCTCGCGGTCGCATGTCGGCGGCGTGAAGGGAATCGGGTCGAAGCGCAACGGTTGGTCGGAAGGCATAACCTGAACGGCCTCTTCGATGTTGGTCGACTTGATGGGCGACGAACCCGGAATCGAGAAGCTCGTATCCTGCTTGAGGTTCAAGTCGGCAGCGGTGCACTTGTAGACCTTGCAGAGAAGGCCGCGGTTGGACCACGAACCGCCGATGGGGTCGCAGTGCTCGTTGTCAACCGAGGTCAACACGTTAGTGTTCGAAATCAGGCAGCCGAACGGGGCCTCTGGGTCGTCGGCGCCAAGCTCCGGATACCACCAACCACGTGGCGCCCAGATAGCCTTCGGCGCCATGCTCGCCTCGACGTTGGCGCGCATGCGGATGCGACCGCGCCGTGTCTCAATCCAGCACCAATCGCCGTAGACGATACCGAGCTCTTCGGCCGTCTCGGGATGAATCGTGAAGTACGGTTCGGGGGCGATGTAGCGGATTGTCGGCATGTTGAAATGCTCGGAGTGGTGGAACGGCATCGGAGAGCCGCCGGTCGTGAGCGTGAGCGGATACTCTGCGAGCAACTCGGGATGGTCGTATTCGTTCTCACCGCAGCCGTGATACTCGGGCATCGCCGGATATCCCAGCTCCTCGAGGATGGTGGATTTGAACTCGAACTTGCGCGTCTGCGTGCAGAAGCCGTTCTTCTCGTACTTCTTGAACTCCTGCGGCGGGAAGAACATACGGAACGTCTCGACGAATTCGTCGTACGACTCCACAGGATAGCCAAGCGGCTTGATGACGTGGTAGTAAACGTCTTCCTCGGTCTCCCACGGCCAAAGCTCGGGATCCTGGCCGCATGCCAAGCCGAGCTCTTTCCAGAATGTATAGTCGTCGTGGCGATCATACATCGGCTGGATAGCGCGCTGCGAGCACTGGATAGAGTCGGTCACGCCGTAGTTCGTGTGCATGACGGGACGCTCGAGAGCACCGGCAGCCGGGAAGATGTAATCGGAGTAGAACGCCGCGGGGGTCATCCAGTATTCGACCGTGACAAGGAACTCGCACGACTTGAGCGCCTGCAAGACCATCTTCGCATCACCGTAGCAGCTCTGCGGGTTGGTCGCGTTGACGATCAGCGCCCTGACCTTGTAGGGATCGCCTGTGATGATAGCCTTGAACACGGACGGGCCGTGAGCCTCGCAGAACCATTCGGTCGTCATCGCCTTGCCCCACGTCGCAACTGCGGTATCAGCAACCTTGCTGTAACCGGGCCACGAAGTGAGCTTGAAGAACTTCGAGCCAATCTGCTTGTCGCGCTGCTCTTGCGGAAGCAGCTCGTTGAGCTCGAGCTCCTCGTCGGTGAGGAACGTCATGGACGGTCCGGGCATGAGGTCGCCGCCCGGAATGTCGAGGTTGCCGGTCAGCGCGCGCATGATCGCACGAGCTTGCGAGCCGGAAACCGAGTCCGGTCCCAATTGGTCCCAGGTGCAACCCCATTGGATGTTTGAAGGCTTGTTCATCGCATACATGCGGGCAGCCTTGCGGATATCCTCAGGATCGAGCCACGTGATGGGGGCAGCCCACTCGGGACTGTATTTCTCGAGATGGTCCATGATTTCGCTGAAGCCTTCACACCACTCCATCACGAAATTGAAGTCCACCATACCCTCGTAGCAGATGACATGGCACATGGCCAAAGCGAGCGCGGTGTCGGAACCCGGACGCAGCGGCAGCCACAGATCAGCGTTCTTGGCCGTCTCAGAATAGCGCGGATCGACTACGATGATCTTGATGCCGGTTGAAAGCTGCAGATCCGTGTAGCCACGCATGCTCGGCAGCGTGGAGGCGCCAGGGTTCATGCCCCAAAGGATTACGCAGCGCGAGCTTCCCAAGTCGGTCTCAAACGGCGACCATCCGCCGACCGCGGTCTCCACCATGAAGGTGGGAATCCAGCACAAGAGCGCATTGTGGAAGCTGTTCGGCGAACCGAAGATGTTGAAGAAACGACGGCGAGCGTAATCGTCGGTACGCGTCGTGCCGCCAGTCGTGGCAACTGCTTCAGCGCCGCTCTCGGCCTTGATCTGATTAAGCCTTTCGGCGACTTCGCGGATACCCTGATCCCAAGGGATCTGCTCCCACTTGTTCTCGCCCTTTTTGCCTGCGCGCTTCAGGCAGTGATTGATGCGCGCGGGATGGTGCACGTGCTTGAGCGCGCTCGTGCCGCGGCAGCACAGACCACCCTGGTTGGTGTAGTCAGGATCGCCTTCGATCTTGATGACTTCGCCATCTTTGACGTAGGCGAGGACGCCGCAATTGGCGTGGCAGAAGTAGCATGCGCTCTTCTTTACCTCTACACCGGGAGCATGGATGTCGACTTGCGTCATGAAACCTTCCCCTCTTTCCCTACTCGTACACTTTACGGACCCGAAAACCCGTACGCACCTGAATAAGCATACACATGTCCTGCTTCTGCATGCAGCAGACCCGTCCGTGCGACAACGGATCGACGGAAACACCCTTCAGTTTTCCGCTTGACCCCCTCGACTGTTCGTCATGCAACGCCCCCCTCCAAGGCCGTTGCCGCGAACCGAATTGGGACTCACCCTGCAACTGTCCTTTTGGCAAGGCACAGTTAGTACTTGATTATACAGTGTTAACACTAGAATTCCACCGAAGAAGTTTCCACTAAGAAAATTTGTCACCAAGGGGCAAATTGGTTTTTTTACTCCTAGCATCTGCGCTTGTCACAGGCTTGTATTCAGATCCGCGCCATACGAGTGTCCAAAAGTGTTTGACAACGTTCATATTACGTTCACAATCTTGCGAAAATGCGGACGCCCATCGAGCAAATACATGAACATGAGACATCAACAAACTGCATAATCGGCGCCCAGTCGCGGCGCTTATGATGTCGTGATATGCCGTTGCCCGTCGACTTCCACTGCAAGGTTCGGTCGTTACCATCTTATCGTCAACCAAATGCGACTGTCAGTATGCGGCTTGGCTAGATGACGACCCCACAGGGCTGCTCGATATCTCTTTATTCGGACAATCCCCTCTTCGAGACCCGCGCCCTGCCTAGCCTGTCCGTAAAACACGGTCGCATGCGAGCTTCAAAGGAGGGTGTTGCCATGAGGATGCCTAACTGCGCTGACAGCGCATATTTCGATGACCTTAAGATCCAAGCATTCGACATCCCGAAAACCAGAACGTTCTTCTTCCGAAAAACCAAGCAATCCCAGATACCGCGCGCTAAACGATTCGGAATCGAAAAAGGGAAACGCCCAGAGCAGCCAACAACGTGTAACGAGCAGTACAATCCATCATTTGGCGCAGGCCTGCACGAAGAAAAAGGCGACCGAAGCGAGCAGTTGTCGTACATGCGCTACGCCGCGCGTCTGATAGCCGGATTGATGGCGCTACTCGCCTATGTAAGCCTCATGCTCCCACGAGCCGTATTCGCCGCGCTCGTCGCGGGTTTGCTCGAAACGGCAAGCATGCTCGCGCTTCCCGCAACTGTAGGATTAGCCTGTGGCTTTTTTGCCGTTCAACGGCTCATGAAACAGCCATCGCTTCCGGAGCGCATGATGAGCGCCTACGCAAACCCCCACAAGCGCACTTCGGGCTCGAGCGAAACGCCGTAAGCATCAAGCACGGCTGCCCTCACATCGCGAATCACCGCCATAACATCATCTGCCGTCGCTCCGCCCTCGTTCACGACAAAGCCGGCATGCTTGGTCGAGACCCGGGCTCCGCCGACACAGTGGCCTTGCATGCCGCAATCCTGGATGAGTTTTCCGGCAAAAAGCCCAGGCGGCCGTTTGAAAGTCGATCCCGCAGAAGGCTTGTCGAGCGGCTGCTTGTCGAGGCGGCGCTGCGCAAGATCGTCCATACGAGCCTGGATATCGGCGGGGTCAGCCGGATGGAGCTTAAGCTGAACGGAAAGCACGATAAGACCCCTCTCGGCAATCGCCGAGCTCCGATATCCCCATCGAGCTTCATCGGCACCGAGCACGAGGCGGTTTCCATCGGCATCGAGGCAGCTGACCTGAACCGCGACGTCTTTGAACTCGCCATCGTAGGCGCCGGCGTTCATGATGGCCGCACCGCCAATCGTACCGGGAATGCCCGCAGCGAACTCATAGCCGCCAAGTCCCGCGCGGCATGCTTCGGCGGCGATCTTGGCGTTGGTTGAACCCGCCTCGGCGCGCACGACGCCATCGGCCCCGATTTCGATTGCGGAAACGTTCGAGGCGAATTGCAC
>CADBQL010000183.1 GCA_902796815.1 uncultured Coriobacteriaceae bacterium
GAAAGATTGCAGGGTTCGAGCGTGGCCATGTCACGCTTCAGGGAATCCGAAGCCAAAAGGTCCTTTATCCACCGCAGTGTCGTACGCGTAGCAGGGGACTTACGCACCACCAGATCAACCCATTCCTCTTGGAGCGGCACGAACTCCACGCCGCTTACCGCACGCGCTTCCCGTTCATTTCCGATAGCCACATCGGCCACGCCCGCCGCAACGCGGCGGATAGCCGTGTCGGCGACGGGATACTGCATCGTATAGCCCTCGATCATTTCGCTGTGCACCTCCATGGCGCGCAATTTCTCGTCGAGCAGCACGCGCGCACCGCTTCCCTTCTGCCGATTCGAAAGTCGCACGCCTTTGCGCAAAAGCGCACCCCACGTCGACAAATGCTTGGGATTGCCCTCTTGAACGATGAGCCCCTGCTTGCGACCGTACAACCTGAAGACGACGACGGAAACACCAGGCGCAAGGTTTTTAACGTACGAAACATTGCTCGAGTTGTTCGACTGATCATACAAATGCACAACAGCAGCCTCCGCATCGCCTGCATAAAGATTTACGAGCGCCGTGTAGCAACCGCGCGCAACATGCACAGACGGCACGCCAACGGCATTGAGCAAACCTGAGATTATGTCTGCGGACGCATCCTCGCCAGCAATTACAAATGGCTCGCCTTCTAATTCACCAAACGATGCTGCTGCGGACATGCTCTGCGTCGTCGGCTGCTTCGCAAGAGAAGCGCCTCTCGAAACCCGATCGAACGACTTCTCGGCAAGAACGCTCGTCTGCTCGGGATGAGCTTGATGCGTTGACGCAACATAAGCCTCGACGTCTTCAATCGTAAACTTTAGCTTCCGCCCGACGCGATACGAAGCGAGCTTTCCCGATTTGGCCAGTTGATAAACCGTATTCTTACCCAGATGAAGATAACGGGCCACATCCATCGCATTCATGAATTCGTCAGAGCGCATCTTTTTCCCCTTGAAACCATCTACCATAAGAGCGTATCGAATGTATTATACTTTAATTAGTATAGTTATATGAACATACATTTTCAACAAGCTATTTTACTTGAACCAAAAGCATTTGTAAGTACGAATAGTGACGAAACAGAACATAGCTTGTGAAGAATATATTATCGCTAGACAGAATTACATGCAACACCGCATACTGTGACGCAGAGCGAAAGGGGCAACGAAAGCCGGCATCGCTCAGGGGTTATATAGCGAGTGGCACAAACGCTACCTCGTATTCTTAACAAGGACACTACAGAAAGGAAAGCACCATGAAGATCAGCGCACGCAACCAACTCAAAGGCACCATCACCGGCATCGCGGAAGGAGCTGTCAACGGCGTCGTGACTATCGACCTGAGCGGAAACGCCATCAAGGCTGACATCACCATGGAGTCGATCAAGGAACTCGAGCTTGCCGCTGGCAAAGAGGCGATTGCAATCATCAAGGCAACCAACGTCATGTTTGCGACTTCAAAGATCTCTGGCATTTCGGCCCGCAACCAGCTTGAGGGCAAAATCGTCGCCGTCACGGAAGGGGCCGTCAACGGCCATGTGGCCATCGAGCTCGCAGATGGTAACCGCGTCAGCGGCTCCATCACGAATGCCGCGATCGAAGACCTGGGCCTGGCCGTCGGCCAGAATGCCGTGGCCATCGTCAAGGCCACCGACGTGATCGTGGGCGTCGAATAAGCCTATCAAGGCAATCTAGCACACCGAAAGGGGCGACTTGCTAGCCGCCCCTTTTTATTATGAGTATCAGTGTGTTTATGCGGGTCATTCACCGTAACGCCAAACTGAATTCGCGAACCGCAGCTCAAGCCAGCTTAATAGCCGCAGCCTCGCGCGCTAGCAAAGAACTTCCGATAAGTATCTGTGCGATTCTGCAATGCATTCACACAGACGGCGATTCCAAACGGTCTAATGGCCATAACTCTGCTTGCCAGTAAAGTACTTCCACGCATCGTCGAAGGCATCTCCGACCTGCGTTCCCATTTGCTGGTCGAGCATGCCTGTCGCAACCGCTGGCTTGCTGAAAATCGTGAACCGCACCGTATCGTCGGGAAGCTGGCTGATAATCGCGAAATACTCTTCCATAGACGGGCCATAGAAAACAGCGACCCC
>CADBQL010000184.1 GCA_902796815.1 uncultured Coriobacteriaceae bacterium
ATTCCTCGACGAGTTTCTTCTGGACATCGCCAGGAGCCTGCTCGTAGCCGTTAATCTCGATCGTGTAAGAACCCTGTCCGCGCGTCATGGAGCGTAGGTCACGGGTGTAATTTACGACTTCGGCATACGGAGCGCGCATGACGATGACGGTCTCGCCAGCATCGCCCGCTTCGGTGCCGACGATGCGGCCGCGACGCGTCGAAATGTCGCCCATGACAGCGCCTGCATACTCGTCCGTGACGGTGACGCGAAGGTCGGCCATCGGCTCGAGAATGACGGGATTGGCCTTTTCGCAGCAAGCGCGGAAGCCGATGCGAGCAGCGGTCTTGAAGGCCATTTCGTTGGAGTCGACGGAGTGGTACGAACCATCGAAGACCGTGCACTTGATGTCGACCATCGGGTAACCGGCAAGGAAACCTTCGGCCATGGAATCCTGAACGCCCTTGTCGACTGCGGGAATCAAGCCGCCCGGGATTGCGCCGCCTTTGATTTCGTCCACAAACTCATAGCCCATGTCGGTGTTCGGCTCGAGACGAAGCCAGCAATCGCCAAACTGGCCCGAACCACCGGTCTGCTTCTTGTGGCGACCCTGAGCTTCGGCCTTGCCGCGAATGGTCTCGCGATACGGGATGCGCACGGGAATAAGCTTGCCCTCGACGTTGCCGTTCTCCTTCATGCGGATGAGCAGCGTGTTGATCTGCTCGTCGCCCATGGCGGTGATGATGGTCTGGTGTGTCTCCTCATCGCGGCGAATCTGGATGGTGGGATCAGTTTCGGCGGCTTTCGTGAGGAACGTTCCGAGCTTGTCCTCTTCCTTCTTGTTGGCAGCTTCGATCGCAACCGGATACTGCGGCGTAGGAAGCGGAATAGGTGCGAGTTCAATCTTGCCATCAGCAGAGAGCGTGTCGCTCACGCGTGCATCATCGAGCTTCGGAATGATGATGATGTCGCCTGCCTTGGCAGATTTAACTTCGGTGGATTCCTTGCCCATCATGACGAGCAGCTTACCAACACGGTCCTTATCGCCCGTGCGCGAATTGATAAGGTCCATGCCGGGCTCGAGGGTTCCTGTGAGTACCTTGATATAGGAAAGACGGCCGACGAAGGCGTCAGAGGTCGTCTTGAATACGAATCCGGCTGGCTGACCGTTTTCGTCGATTGCGATCTTCTCGCCGTCGGTGAGTACGTAGGCAGCATGCTCGCGCGGATGCGGGAAGAACGTTGCAATGTCTTCCATGAGGCCCTGAATGCCCTGTTTGATGATGGTGGAGCCGACGTATACCGGTACGAACATTCCCTGGTTGATAGCGTCATGGATGCACTTTTCGACCTCGTCTTGGGTGATTTCTTCACCCTCGAGGTATTTCATCATGACTTCTTCATCAGCTTCGGCGATTGCGTCGATCAAACGCTCACGTGCGTTGTCAGCACGCTCCATGTAATCGGCAGGGATGTCTTCGACGCGTTCGACCATGCCGCCCTTGTCGAAGTAGCGGGCCTTCATGTTCACGATGTCGATGACGCCTTCGAACGCCGCCTCCTGACCGATGGGCAGGGTGACTGGCGAGAGGCGCTTGCCAAAGCGCGCGTGCAGCAGCGCCATGGCGGCACCGAAATCAGCGTGCTCACGATCGATGTGGTTGATGAATACCGAGCGGGAGATGTTCATCTTCTCGGCTTCTTTCCACAGCTTCGTGGTCATGACTTGCGGACCGTCGACAGCGTCGATGACGAACATGGCCATTTCGGCTGCGTACATCGTCGCGATCGTGTCGCCGATAAAGTCGGGATGTCCCGAGGTGTCTAGCAGGTTGATCTTGTAATCCTTGTAAGGAATCGGAGCAACGGAAGTGCTGATGGTGAACTTGCGCCGGATCTCCTCGTCATCGTAGTCGAGATACGATTTGCCGTCGTGGGTCGTGCCCATACGGGGCGTGCGACCGCTGACGTGCAACATCGCCTCGGCAAGAGACGTCTTTCCGGCGCCGTCTTGGCCGACGAGCACGATATTGCGCACATGTTCAGGGATAGGTGCAGCCATAACAAACCACCATCTTTCATCCAAGGGCTCTCAGCCCGTTTACACACGAGGTATAGTGTAGCGCAAAACAGCCTTCTAGGGGCGGGACAACAAGCGATGGGTTAGAGCATCCTACATACTCGATTGCATGTCATGATCCTAAGCGAGTGCTCCCATGGGGTCCCAAGGCTCAAGCACGATTGGATCGAGCGTGTCGAATGCCTCCCTCTGCTCTGGCGTCAGGTACTTGCGGTCGACGACGACCTGATACACGTACTCGTCAAACCAGGCGTCGGTCAACGAATCGAAACCATCTTTAGCACGATCTTTACCCCAGCTGTTCTCGACTTTCCACAGCGTTGAGTTTCCGTTAGCATCGAAGTTGACGCCTTCGAGCACCATCGCATGCGTCATGAGGGATTCGCCGTAGTCGAGCCGTGCCGCTTTGTCGAACCCTGCCATCACGTCTACACCGAACAGACCGTCGATGTCCAAAGCGTCGAGGTCCATCATGCCGTCGTTACGTACGAAAGCCTGATCGACATCGCAGCCGAACCAAACGGCGCATCCGTCTTTGAGCTGGGCAATGGCGGCAGCCTTGAGATCGGTTGGCGGCAGGTTGAGATAACGCACCCCGCCCTCCTCGACGACATTTCCCAAGCGAGAAACCGTGTAGGTGTGACCGAAGGGCTTGTCGGCAGTCGGAGCCGAAATGAGCGAGACGTAATCATCTATGTCGATGCCAACGGCTTCCTCGAAAAATTCCTGTGGCGTGTAGGTCCCACTCAGTACGAGTTTGTCGTCCTTATCACGCAGGCGTACGTCAAAAACCGCCGGGGGTTGGCCGAGGCAAATGTTGAGAATGGTCTGTACGTCTCCCATCATCTGCTTCTTCTGCTCGCGCAGCTCGAGCTTTTTTGCTCCTTGCGTGCTGGCTTCGCGTAACTTATGAGCGCAGGAACGCAAGTACCGCGTTAGATAGCCATCGAGGTCATTCGTGTTAGACGAGCAGCTCGTTTCAGGCATGGCTTCTTTGGGAACCACGCCGTATTTCTTCACGAGTGCTGCGAACATATCCCATTGACCGCCATCGCTCATAGGTTCTGCAAGAAGGAATGCCATCAGACGTCCGTTAAGGGGTTCGTCGAGCGTGTCGATGATGTTTTCCAAAAACCAATTGGCTTTTTCGAGCTTGTCCCAATAAAGCGGGTACGCTTGCGAGAACTCATAGTTCGCTAGATTGAATTTGCGCATCGTATGAATGCGAAACGTGTTGAGAGCTGCGAACATCCAGCAACGCCCCGAACGCTTCTGATTCGTGCGCTCCCCCTGTTTAACTTCGATATCGAACGTTCCGGTATTGAGCGCCGCAATCTCTGGAACTTTTGCGACCGCACGCACGCCTTGGGCGCATACGGCGTTTCGCGCGACAGAGTTGGCTCTATCGGCTGAGAAAACCTCGTTGACCTGTGCAATATCATCCCATGTTATCGAGACCATGTCGTTCATAATTCCGCCTTTACCCGAGTTCGGATTGGATACGATTCGTGCGCTCAATGACTTCGGCTTTGACGCGTTCGATGTCAATCGTGGGCCACATGCCGTCACGGTATACGACCGCGCCATCGCAAAGCGTAAGGACGACGTCGGTGCCATGTCCTGCGTAAACGACATTGGTAAGCATGTCGTTGATCGGGCACCACGACGGACCGCTCACGTCAAAGACGCATAGGTCGGCCTTGTAGCCGACTTTGATCTGACCGCAATCTTGGCGGTTCTGAGCAATCGCGCCAGCACGTGTTGCGGCGTTGAGTGCTTGCTTGGGTGTTATGAGCGTCGGATCGAGCAGATAGCCCTTGGGAAGCATTGCCATGAGGTACATATCCTGGAACATGTCGTGATTGTTGTTTGAGGCCATTCCGTCGGTGCCGAGTGCAACGTTCACCCCTGCTTCAAGCATCTTGGCCACTGGCGCAAACCCGCTCGAAAGTTTCATGTTCGATGCCGGATTGTGAACGGCCGTTACGCCGCGTTCGGCCATGAGGGCGATGTCGTCATCGTCAACGTACACGCAATGAGCTGCGATAAGAGGCACGTCCATGGCGCCGAGCGATTCCAGCCAACGCATTGGCGACATGCCGTTATGGCGTTTGCGGCAGCCTTCGGTTTCAGATTGTGTTTCGGCTACGTGGATATGAAGGGGCAAATTGTACTTCTTTGCAAGGTCGAATACGCTTTTTGCCGTCACGTCATTATTCGTGTACTCGGCATG
>CADBQL010000185.1 GCA_902796815.1 uncultured Coriobacteriaceae bacterium
GCTTGACAAAAAAGTTTACCGTAGCTATCTTATAGTAATCATTGATTGCTAACACATGGCACATGGTGCCGAGAAGCGTAAACGGGGCCAAGAGACGACATGCCGAAAGACGGTCGCATAACGCATGAGAGAATTCTCGCAGCTGCGAAGGAGGAATTCCTGGACAAGGGATTCGAGGATTCTTCGATTCGCGCAATCGCAAAGAAAGCTGGCGTGACCAGCGCCGCTTTGTATCGGCATTTCGGCAGTAAACACGACATTTTCGCCGCCCTGGTGGAACCCGGCCTTGAGGCTATCGACGCATGGACGACAGATCACAAGGCGCGCGCCTACATCGATGCGGAAAACGGTCGTGCCGACCAGGCGGCTACGCGTTCCGAAGTGGACATGATGCGTGAAGTGGTTTTTCCAAATCGCAGCATGTTCAAGCTGCTCGTGAACTGCTCGCGGGGGACGGCTTACGAACAGTTCATCCACAACCTGGTCGAACGTCAACAAGCCGACCTTTCGCAGGGCATCGGTTGGCTGAAGGAGAAGGGGTTCAAAGTTAACGACATCGGCGAGGGCGCACTCCATATGATGATGTCGGCGTACACCACGGCGCTATTCGAGCCGATTGCTCATGATTATCCAGAGGAGGACACCATGCGGTACTACCGAACGATGAAACGGTTCTTTCTGCCAGGATGGCGCGACTTGCTTGGAATCTAGGGGCCCGAAAGGGCCCCTTCTATTTGGATTGTTATCGATGGCGTGCGTTTGGTAACAAACAGCGGAGAAGGAAAGGTATGGAAAAGGAGCGAGTGAAAGAACGCGGGCAAGACCGGCTGCATCAGCAATCCCAGATTGATTCTGCGCCGCCGGGCGACAAAAATCCGCAAGCGAAGGAAGAAAAGCCGCGGTCGACTTGGTCGTGGGTCTTCGAATTCGCGGACATGCGCAAACGCGATTATGTGCTGAGCATCGCATTCGCGGTTTGCAAGGTGATCTGCATCGTTGCACCCTACGTCGTGCTCGCCGAGGTGGTTCGCGAGCTTTTTGCAGGCACAGATGATTTCGGCTTCTATGTACGTGACTTGTGTATCATGGCGGCGTTGTGGGTGGCTTCAGCATTGTTTCACATGCTATCGACTTCGGCATCGCACAAGGCCACGTTCTACGTGCTGGGCTCCATGCGCAAGCAAGCGTGCGACAAGCTGACACGCATGCAGCTGGGCGATGTGAAAGCGCAATCGTCGGGCGGGCTCAAGAATATCCTGGTGGAACGCATCGACAGCATCGAAACCACACTCGCGCACATCCTACCCGAGTTCACGAGCAACTTGCTCGCGCCAGTGCTCATCCTGGTGATGCTGTTCGTCATTGACTGGCGTCTTGCGCTCGTGTCTTTGGTGACCGTACCACTGGGTTTCGTTTGCATGATGGGCATGTTCAAGAACTACGACGTGTTCAATCAGAGGTGTGTGAACAAGACCAAGGTGCTCAACGACACTGCCGTCGAATATATCAACGGCATCGAGGTCATCAAGGTGTTCGGGAAGACGCAAAGCTCGTACGGCAAGTTTGTCCAAGCGGCTAAGGAAGCTGCGGCGTCGTACGTGGACTGGATGTCGCGTTGCAACGTGTATTTCTCGCTCGCGATGTCGGTGATGCCGGCGACGCTGCTCGGCGTGCTGCCGGCCGGAGCGCTGTTCGTGTCGAACGGAAGCCTTGCGGCGAGCGATTTCGTCACGTGCATTGTGTTGTCGCTCGGGCTCATCACGCCTGTGATCACGATGCTGTCGTATATGGATGACCTCGCAGCATTGGGTGTCGTGATGGGCGAGGTCACATCGATTATCGCGGCGCCCGAGCAGGAGCGCCCCGCGCAAACCGCGGTCGCACCGCGCGGCAGCACAGTGGAGCTTGAGAACGTGCGCTTCGGATACGGCGAAGCCGAAGTCTTGCACGGCGTGAGCCTGACGGCTCATGAGGGGGAGATAACTGCGCTGGTGGGTCCGTCTGGCAGCGGCAAGTCGACCATCGCCCGCCTGATTTGCGGATTGCGGGATGCCGATGATGGCACGATCAGGCTCGGTGGTGTCGACGTACGCGATATCAGCGCGCAGGACTACAACGCGCTCGTTTCCTTCGTATCGCAGGATGGCTATCTGTTCAACGACACCGTGCGCGAGAACATCCGCATGGGCAAGCCCGGCTCGACTGATGAGGAAGTTGAAGATATCGCGAAACGCGCCGGCTGCCATGAGTTCATCTTGGGGCTCGAAGACGGCTACGACACGGTCGTGGGCAGCGGTGGCGAGCGACTTTCCGGTGGCGAGCGTCAGCGTATTTCCATAGCGCGCGCCATGCTCAAGGATGCGCCCGTGGTCGTGCTCGATGAGGCGACGGCTTACACCGACCCGGAGAACGAGGCGGTCATCGAAGAATCGGTCGCCCGGCTCGTGAAAGGCAAGACGCTCATCGTGATCGCGCACCGCCTGTCGACCATCAAGGACGCCAACCGCATCGTCGTCGTGGACAAGGGCGTCATCGACGATATGGGGACGCATGAGGAACTGCTTGCCCGCGACGGGCTCTATGCCCGAATGTGGCAGGCTCACATGTCGGTCAAAGACGGCTTGACCGAAGGAGGTGATGCTGCATGATCGGCGTTATCCGCAAATTCTTCGCGTTTTGCCCGCCCGAGTACCGCAGCAAATTCTACAAGGCACTTGCAATGGGCGTGTTCATGTCGTTTTTCCACGCGCTCAGCATTCCCGCTATCGCGCTCGTATTGTCGGGCGTGATCGAGGGCAATGTTACCGCAATGCACATCTGGGGCGGCTTCGGGCTGATGGTCCTGGGTGTGATAGGAGAAGGTATTCTCCGCGGACAGGCGACGAACCTCCAGACGCAGGGTGGATACGGCACGGCAACTGACAAGCGCATCGAAATCGCAGAACACATGCGCTACCTGCCCATGGGCTACTTCAACTCCCGAAGCCTGGGCGCCATCACGTCAGTTACCACCAACACGATGGAGAACCTTCAAGGTGTTGCAACCCGCGTAATCATGCTCGTGAGCGAAGGGCTTCTGACCACGGCCGTAATTGCGGTCATCCTGCTGATTTTCGACGTGCGCATCGGTCTGATTTTGGTCGTCGGATGCACGGTGTACCTGATTGTGAACCATTTCATGCAGGTCCGCTCCGAACAAATGAGCCCTATCAAAGTCCAAACCGACACAGTACTTGTCGACAACGTACTCGAATACGTTCAGGGCATGCAGGAGGTCAAATCGTTCGGGTTCGTCGGCGACAAGACGGAACGGCTCAACAAAGCCATCGAGGAAAACGTTGATGCCAACACGGGGATGGAGCTCATGTTGGTCCCCTTCATGGCTGCGCAGAGCATAGTGACAAAGCTCACCGGCGTGATCATGTGCCTGTGCTCCGTTTGGTTCTATCTCGCGGGCAGCATGGATTTGCTCGTGTGCATCATCATGATTATCTCGGCATTCATGGTATACGGAAGCTTGGAGTCGGCGGGCACGTATTCGGGTTTGTTGCGTATTGTCGATGTAAGCATCGACCGCGCCAACGAAATCTTGGCGATAGAGCCCATGGACATAGACGGGTGCGATTTCACGCCCGAGACGCTCGACATCGAGGTTCGCGACGTCGACTTCGCGTATGGAGACCGCAAGATCATCGACGGCGTGAGCGCCCGCATCCCCGAGAAGTCCACGTGCGCGATCGTGGGTCCGTCGGGCGGAGGAAAAACAACGCTTACAAGCCTGATCTCGCGCTTCTGGGACGTGGATGCGGGCGAAGTCCTTCTCGACGGCCACGATGTGCGCGATTACAGCATGGACGCGCTGATGCGCAACTACAGTTTCGTGTTCCAGCGCGTGTACCTGTTCAAGGACACGATTGCGAACAATATCCGATTCGGGCATCCTGAAGCGCCGATGGACAAGGTTGTCGAGGCGGCCAAGAAAGCGCGCTGTCACGACTTCATCCAGGCGCTTCCCGACGGTTACGACACCGTAATCGGAGAGGGTGGTGCCACGCTTTCGGGCGGCGAGCGCCAGCGTATCTCAATTGCGCGGGCAATCATGAAGGACGCGCCCATCATCGTGCTCGATGAGGCGACGGCCAACGTCGACCCCGAGAACGAAAAGGAGCTCATGGAGGCAATCGACGAGCTCACGCGCGACAAGACCATTATCATGATCGCCCATCGCCTGAAAACGGTCGAGCATGCCGACCAGATTCTCGTCATAGACCAGGGCAAGGTGGTGCAACGGGGCGACCATGCACAGCTCATGGCGCAGGAAGGAATCTACCGCCGATTTGTCAACGTGCGGCAGAAAGCCGCTACGTGGCAACTGTAAGAGCGGAAATCGTTGTTTGGCGTCAATTTGACTGGCGTTTCGAACTATGGGAAAGGAAAAACGGTTATGGAAGAATCCAAAAAACTCAACGGAAAAGACCTCATCAATATCGGAATATATACTGCCTTTACCGGCCAAGGCGGTTTTGTTGAAGGGTTTCTGCTCGTGACGACATTCATTGTAGTCCGGTTGGCTCCATGCCTGATGATGGGTTCGTACACGATGGACACGACATCGGTGAGCGAGTTTTCCGCAGCGATGAACCGCATGCACGTGCCGAGCGCGGTATCCATCCCCTTCTCGGTGATGTTCCGTTTTTTCCCAACAATCAAGGAGAACGCCACGAACCTCCGCGATTCCATGGTGATGCGCGGCATCGGCGGGGCGAACCTCAGCAAGTTCGTAGAGTATCGCCTTGTGCCGCTGGTCGAGGTGACGTCGCGCAGCGGCGACGA
>CADBQL010000186.1 GCA_902796815.1 uncultured Coriobacteriaceae bacterium
ACGATGATCGAGCATATCGGTGATGTTTCCGCCATCAGCTCGACGTGCAATCGTAACTACATTGCCGAACCCGGTCTGCATCGTACGCTGCTCGGCGATGGCCTTGCCACGATCCTCGCCTCGCTGTTCGGCGCGCCTGCCAATACGACGTACGGCGAAAACACCGGCGTACTTGCCCTGACCCGCGTGTTCGATCCGCGTGTCGTACGTCTTGCGGCTTGCTTCGCAATCCTGTTCTCGTTTTGCCCCAAGTTCGCGGCTACCATCGGAGCTATGCCAGCGAGCGTGATTGGCGGCGTGTCGCTCATCTTGTACGGCATGATTTCGGCCGTCGGCGTGCGGAACCTGATTGAAAACCGCGTCGATTTCCTCAAGAGCCGCAACGTCATCATTGCTGCTCTCATCCTGGTGCTTTCGATTGGCATTGCTTACAGCGGCGCCGGCGCAATCATCATTCCAGCTGGCGATGTGACGATTTCGCTTTCTGGTTTGGCCGTAGGCTCGGTTGTGGGCATTGTGCTCAACATCGTGTTCCCGTACAAGGACGACTACGACGTGGCCAAGCCACTCATTCCCGAAATCAAGCACTAGTCTTCGCGCCTTCCGAATGAGTTTTGCCCCTGGGGCGAGACTCATTGGCAAGTTGCGCCTTCCGAATGAGTTTTGCCCCTGGGGCAAAACTCATTGAAACTCGTCCGACATTTTCGATTTCCCATTCGTATTATGTAGTGAAAGCGGAAAGGAGGAGTTCCTTGGAAGCGTTGCAACATACAAAGAACCGGTCCACGCGGGACGATGCGAGGACAATTGATCTTGCAGGAATATTTCAGCGGCATGTAAAAGCGGTGTATCGCCTGTGCTATTCGTATCTGGCCTCTCCCCACGACGCCGAAGACGCCGCGCAGGCGGTTTTCATGAAGCTTGTGACGTCGCCTCGCGCATTCGAAAGCGTCGACCACGAGAAAGCATGGCTTCTCGCTGTTGCGGCTAACTACTGCAAAGACGTGCTCAAAAGCGCACATCGAACACGGTCGGCCGAAATGCCTCCCGATGTGGAAGACCCGCATGCCGCTGTAGGCCAAAGCGAGGTGCTGCAAGCCGTACTCGCGCTGCCGGAGCAGTACAAAGACTGCGTGTACCTGCATTATTACGAAGGCTACAAAACCGATGAGATTGCGCAGATGACCGATACGCCTCCGTCTACGGTGCGAAACAGGTTGCGCGACGCGCGTGCCATGCTCAAGATCGCGTTGAGTGAGCAAGGAGGCGCAGCAAAGTCCGAAATGAGTCGCGCCCCAGGGGCATGACTCATCCGAAATGAGTCGCGCCCCAGGGGCAGGGCTCATTTCGAAAAGCTCATATTTCATGGACGCGTTGATGTGCGTTGCCGATAACGGTGGCAGAATGGAGCAAATGATGAACGAAACGAAGCCGAGAACCGGTCAACACGATGATGACGTGCGCGATGAGCAGCTAGAAGCTTCGCTGCGCGGCGCGTACGATATGATGGACCCGACACCAGAGCAGGAAAAGCGCATGCTTTCGGCATTGCTCGCGGCTCAGGAAGCCCAAACGGCCGAGGCCGAGAATGCGGTCACGCAAGCTGGCCAGGATGAAATCGAACAAATCGGCAAGGACGCAGCTGCGCAAGAGGGCCAAGACAGTGCCGCGCACAGGAGCCAGATTGACCAGGCACAGGCCGCGCAAGAGGATGAAAAGCCATCTGTGCAGGTCGAGTCTGCATCCGGCACCACTTCCCAATCCCAAACGCAGTCTCAGGCGACCCCTTCGGCCAATCGCAGCCGTGGTTTCAAGGTCTGGAAGGTGGCGGTTCCGCTTGCCGCATGCCTTGCACTTATCGCTGTGGTATTCGGCATTTCGGGAACTCCCAATGGGAACAGTGCGCCGAACGCGTCGATTTCGGGCCCTTCGCCTACGGTCGAGCTGAGTACCAGCTCGGCAGATACTTCAAAAAAGGTCTCATCGAGCGAGACGAGCGCGACAAGCGCCGAAAGCACGACGGGCGCAGAGAGCGCAAAGAGTGCGCCGAACGAAATCGGGGACGTTGTCGAAATCGAAGAAGATACGCTCGCGTACGAACCAAAAATGGCGAACGACAATGCATACGGTGCGCTGGGAGCGACTTCAGGCATTGCGCTTGAAGCGGCAACCGACGAAAGCATGCCGTATCCAGGCACATTCGTTGATCCTGATTTCAACACCGAGGAATACGACGCGCTCAAGGAGACGGGCTTCGTTTCCACGAAGGCCAACCCTCTTTCGACAGTCTCGGCTGATGTCGATACCGCATCGTATTGCAACCTCCGACGCATGATTAACGACGGCTATACGGCAGGCGAAGTGCCGGCTGGTTCGGTGCGCATCGAGGAGATGCTGAACTACTTCGACTATGATTACGCGCAGCCCACAGGAGACGACCTGTTCAGCATGCGTGCGCAGAGCGCGCCCTGTCCGTGGAACGAGAACACACAGCTGCTTGTCATGGGGTTTTCAACCGCCGAGGAAAGCAAAGCGGCGAGTAAGGGCTCGAACCTCGTGTTCTTGGTAGACGTTTCGGGATCGATGAACTCGCCCGACAAGCTCGACCTCTTGCAAGATTCGTTCGCCACGTTGCTCGAAAGTCTTGATGGGCATGATCGCGTGTCGATCGTCACCTACGCAAACGGCGAGGAAATCGTCCTCGAAGGCGCGACCGGAGACGACAAGACGGCTATTCTCAAGGCCATTTACAAGCTTCGCGCGGATGGCGCCACGAACGGCGAGGCGGGCCTCAAGCAGGCGTACGAAGTGGCCGAGCGAAACTTCATCGAAGGTGGCGTGAACCGCATCATCATGGCATCGGACGGTGATTTGAACGTCGGCATGAGCAGCGAATCCGACCTGTATGACTTCGTCGACAAGAAGCGCGAGAGCGGCATCTACCTGTCGGTACTCGGTTTTGGCTCGGGCAATTACAAGGACAACAAGATGGAGACGG
>CADBQL010000187.1 GCA_902796815.1 uncultured Coriobacteriaceae bacterium
ATCGCTTTGATTACAATGCGGGCAAGGCGAGCGGCGGCGACATGATCGACGAGTACGTCGTGCAGTATGAGGAGTACCCCGCAATCGGCTCGGGCGGCATCACATACTTGGGCAACAGCTTGTACGTGAACACGTTCTCGCTGCGCGAATACGGCGAGGCCATCGCGGCTGGTCGCATGTCGATTATGGGGCGGACCGATTTCAACATCCACGATCGGATGCGGTATCGTTTCCTCATGCAGCTGTTTGGCTTGCGGCTTGACAAGCTGCAGTGGGAACGCGATTTTGGCATGACGGTCGAAAACGGCTTGCCCGCCGAGATGGCGTTCATGACGCTCGCCGGCGCTTTCGCGACGAACACGCCTGAGGAGATCACGCTCACGCCCAAAGGCCGCTACCTGGTCGTCGCGATGATGCGTCAGTTCTTTATCGGTGTGAACAATTTGCGCGATCAAGCCCGCGCCGCGCTGCCAGGTGCTGAACGCGAGCTGCTGTTTGGGTAATTACCAAAATGACGGAGGGTCAGACCCTCCACTTAGTGGGCGTGCCAAAAGCGTTAGAATGCTATGCATTGAGGTCTGGTTTCGCGCCGTTCGAGAGGAGCGTTTATGAACGAGCACGACCGCGCCGCGATGGAGGCGTTTTTCGCTCAGGTTGACGAGGAGGGCGTTTCGAATGCCGAAAAGGCTGAGGAGCGCCATCATGTGATTCGGCGCATAGCGACGACGTCGAAAGACAAAAGCTTCGAAGACGCAGATTCAGACGAAGGAGGGCGAGCCGCCGGATTGCCTATCGGCGTGGTCGAGGTCGAGGGAAAACTCGTAGGCTTTGGAATCCACATTCTGAACGAAGACGTGTATCCGCTGCAGAGTTTCGAAATCTATCTGCGCGGATGCGACTTGGTGGGAAATTTGAACTTGTCGGGCTGCAGGGACGTTGTGTTCGTGGATGTGTACCGCAATCGCATTTCGTCGGTTGATGTGGAAGACATGCCTGCGTTGCGAATTCTCGGGTTGCAGGGCAACGAAATCGCTGAGCTCGACCCGACGGGGCTTTCCGCATGCCAGGGAATTGACATTGGCATGAACCACCTTGAGTGCATCGATGTGTCGTGCAATGCTGAGCTCGTAGAGCTTTATGTGAACGACAATCGCCTGACCTCGCTCGACACGTCGCAAAACTCCAAACTCAAGTATTTGCGCTGCCAGAACAACGGCCTCACGAGCCTCGATGTGACGGAAAACCCGCTGCTTCGGCATTTGTATGCAACCGGCAATCCGCTTAAGAGCATCCGCGCGCTCGCACCAGGTTGCGACGGCGCGCTTCCGCTTGAACTCGCGGCGGGGGAGGGCGGTTGCGTGGGCCTTTCTTTCAATCCAATCTACAATGCCCAGTGGAAGGAAACGGGCGAGTGGGAACAAAGCTATCACGCATATCCTGACGAGGGGTTTTCGTTCGCAGGCTGGTACGACGAGGCCGGTTTGCTCGTATCGCAGGATGCAGATTGGATGGACGAATACGGCACTTCGCGCGTGCTCGAGGCGCGTTTCGACTAGGCGATGGACGGCAGCATCCGGTGCCGAAAACACGTGCCGGTTCTTTCATGAGGTGTTTTTTGGACCTTCGTGCTATGCTGAGTAGGATGCAAAAACGAACTGGCGCACTACTTGAGGCAATAATTTAGGAGCAAAACATGCAGATGTACTTCGATTTCACCAAATCAGCGACACGCGCATCCATCAACGGGCAGCTGCGCGAGCGACTTGGCGATGCGGGCTGGTCGGCTGTGCTGGCCGAGGCTATGGCTGCGGGCGTTCCCAAGAAGCACCACCATGGCATCGTCGAGGTGCGTGAGACTATCGACTCCCTGGCTGTTTCGCAGTCGGCCAAGGACAATCTGCACGACATATACGAAATCCTAGCGCAAGCCGAAGCTCAGGTGCACGGCTGCGAGGTGGACAAAACGCACTTTCACGAGGTCGGAAACGGTGAGGCGATTTTCAACACGCTCATCACGTGTCTTGCATTCCAGCAGCTGCATCCCGATTATGTCATGGCCACGCCCGTGCAGACCGGCTCGGGTCAGATTGAGTGCGCGCACGGTCTCATGGACGTGCCGGCGCCGGCGACGGCAGCCATCCTTTCGCAGGGCATTCCAACCTGTGAGGAAAAGCTCGAAGGCGAGCTGTGCACTCCCACGTCAGCCGCCATTATTAAGCATTACGTCCAGGAGTTCCGTACGTTTGGGTAGGAAACGGCGCTTCTCCGTTCGCATTTGCCGTGGCCAGGTGGCGCCGCGTTCGGTGGCGCTATGCTGGGCGGCGTCGTGCCGGGTCCAGGTTCCCGCCCCGCGCGCCTGCGCTTTTTTCTCGGTAACACTTCGGCAAATCGGGGGGTTCGCATTGATTTCGGGCTTTTTTGTTTCACCGCCGTGGCAAATTCGAGGGTTCGCACTTTTTCAAAAATGCCTGCTCGAGCTTGACCTGGTGTTTTCGTTTTTGCCAAACGGCAAATTGGGGGCTAATCAGTGAGCACCCTCCGATTTGCCAAAAAAGCATCGAAAAAAGAAGCGATTTCAATGCGAACCTCCCGATTTGCCGCGGTCGCCCAAGCCGAATCGGTGCGAACCCCCTGATCTGCCGGGCCCTGCGTCTCGAATGAGCGCGGTTGCGCGCCTAGGGCTCTCTTGCGCTGTCCAGGTTGAGATTGCAATCAAAGGGGGCATCTAGCAGAAAGTTACTATTGGATAAAACGTGAATTCGTATTGACTCGCAGAAACGATACGAGTAGAATCATTTCTCGCGTTGAAACGGCGCAACACATAAGGTCAGGTAGCTCAGTTGGTAGAGCAGCGGACTGAAAATCCGCGTGCCGAGGGTTCAAGTCCCCCCCTGACCACCACGAAACCCCAGGTCAACCGCAAATCGGTTGGCCTTGTTTTTTCCCCAAAGGCCGCTTGGTACAAATGCGGTACAAATCGGGTTTCTCGAGCCTCCTAATCTTGGCTCCTCGTTGCTGCAAGGTTGTCCATGAAGCCCGCGGATTCCCAGACGTTTTCGGCGACGGGATGCGCGTAAACGTTCATGAGCATCGCCGGCGAAG
>CADBQL010000188.1 GCA_902796815.1 uncultured Coriobacteriaceae bacterium
CCCCGTCACGCGCGTCATCGTGCGTACAGGCGACCGTCCGACGATTCTTCTCAATTGCCGAAGCGAAAGCTTCTACAAGAAGATTGCGCGCACGTTTTTCGACTAAAGGGCAAACTGGAATACGTCCACGCTTCTCCAATGAGTATCGTCCCTGGGGCGCGACTCACTCCGACGATGAGTTTTGCCCCTGGGGCACGACTCACTATGTAGCCAGTGAATGAGTTTTGCCCCTGGGGCGCGACTCATTGGATAGACCCCCGCAGCGGGACAAGTCAGCCTAGACGGGGCGATTGCGTCCAGGCTCAACGGATATGAGAACAGGGCCTTCTTCGGTAATGGCGACTGTTTTCTCGAAATGCGATGCACGTTTTCCGTCTTGCGTTACCACCAGCCAACCATCGCTCATTACCCGCGTCTTATGCGTTCCCATCGTAATCATCGGCTCAATGGCAAGCACCATGCCCGCCACAAGCTTCATGCCCGTATGTCTCATCCCGAAATTTGGAACAAGAGGCTCTTCGTGCATATCATGCCCGATACCGTGCCCAGTATAATCGCGTACGACGCCATAACCGGCCGACCGCGCCACCGACTGGACCGCATGTCCGATATCTCCGAGCCGATTACCCACACGCGCAGCCGAAATGCCAGACCACATGCTTTTTTCCGAAACCTCCAAGAACCGCTTGACGTCAGGACTCACCTTTCCAACCGCAAACGTCCATGCGTTGTCGCCAGCCCAACCGTCAACAGTCGCTCCCACATCAATCGATATGATGTCGCCGCTTTTCAGCTTCGTACTCCTCGACGGTATCCCGTGTACAATCTGCTCATTTACTGATGCGCAGATGCTCGCCGGAAATCCTCCATACCCCTTGAACGTCGGCACACCGCCATAGCTACGAATATAATGTTCTGCAAATTCATCGAGTTCAAACGTCGATACGCCCGGTACACACCGCGCTCCGATTTCGCGCAAAACTGCCGCCGAAAGCCGCCCCGCTTCTTTCATGCCCTCGATTTCATCAGGTGTTTTCAATATTACAGACATGTTTGCGCGCTCTTCCCTCATAACCGTTGCGTACAATCGCATTGTACCCCTTGCAGACAAAAAAGAAGGAGCGCTTAAGCGCCCCTTCTTCATAAGGATTTGTTTGCCGCAGTTATTCGGCCACAACCTGCTTGACGTCGTAATCGCGCGTCACGCTCGAGTCGACCTTAATGCCGGGGCTCATGGTCGAAGCGACGGTAATCGACTTGACGTACTTGCCCTTGGCAGTCGACGGCTTCATGCGCAGAACCTCGTCATACACGACGCCGTAGTTCTGGGCGAGCTGTTCGGGCGTGAAGCTAGTTTTGCCAAGGATTACGTGAGCAATTCCGTAACGATCGGCACGATACTCCACACGACCACCCTTAAGTTCGGTGATGGCCTTAGCCACATCCGGCGTAACGGTGCCAAGCTTGGGATTGGGCATGAGACCACGGGGGCCAAGAATCTTACCGAGGCGACCAACCTTGCTCATCTGGTCAGGAGTTGCAACAGCAGCATCGAAATCGATGTTGCCCGCCTGGATGTCGGCGACCAGATCATCGCTGCCGACGATATCCGCGCCAGCTTCTTCAGCCGCACGGGCTGCTTCGCCCTCAGCGAACACGGCGACGCGCACCGTCTTGCCCGAACCATTCGGCAGGCTCACGGTGCCACGCAGCTGCTGGTCAGCTTTACGCGTGTCGATGCCCAGACGGAAGTGCACTTCAACGGACTCGTCGAACTTAGCCGAGGCGATCTCCTTCAGGAGTTCGAACGCCTCGTACGGAGCGTAGACTTCTTCGGTGATTTTCTCTACCGCAGCGCGGTAACCCTTTGATTTCTTAGCCATTGTTATCTCCTTCGTGGTGGCTAACGAGCACCTCTAGGTACTCTCCCATCTTATATGGAAAGCGCTTGGGCGCTTATTCCCGATTTTTGAACCAGTCTTAGGGCTACTGGCCCATAGCCTTCAGCATCTCGGCAAGCTTGCGAGACGGGACGTACTTCTTCTTCATCTCACGGCCTTCGATGCGCACACCCATGGAACGAGCGGTGCCTGCAATGATTTCCATCGCAGCTTCGATGGTGTTGGCGTTCAGGTCGGGCATCTTCGTCTCTGCGATCTCGCGCAGCTGATCTTCGGTCAGCGTGCC
>CADBQL010000189.1 GCA_902796815.1 uncultured Coriobacteriaceae bacterium
AAGGCGTTCGCCAAGTCGGTGCTGCCGACCGAAGTAGCAAAAAGGATTGTGAAGAGGAAGAGGTAGTTTGGACGGATTTGATTTCGCAATGATGGTAGAATAATCAAGTAACTAAGTTTCAAGAGGTGCTTATGGGAAACTCGTTTTGCTCAGATGGGTCGTTTACGACTGCTTCGTTTACAAGGGTTCTAACATACGGGACTTTTGATCTGCTCCACTATGGTCATATACGATTGTTGCAGCGGGCAGCGTCGTTGGGCGATTATTTGGTCGTCGCATTGTCTACGGACGAGTTCAACGCCAGCAAGGGCAAGACGAGCTTCTATCCATATGATGTTCGCAAAGAGATGCTTCAATCAATTCGTTTCGTCGATCTCGTTATTCCGGAGCGCTCATGGGAGCAGAAGATATCCGATGTAAAGGACTTTGATATCGATATCGTTGTCATGGGCGGAGATTGGGCGGGGTCCGATCGCTTCGAATACTTGCGAGATTACTGCGAATTGGTTTATCTCGACAGGACGCCGGGAATATCTACCACTCAAGTCAAGAAGAATTTGAACGTGTAGCATATAGAACGCGCCTTTAATTCGCTAGGATAAGGTATTGATTCCGTACACGATTAGCAGAACGAATACCAAACCTCCCTTGCATCGTGCGGCAATACGCTTCAAGTGCACGGGTAGACAGGGTTTCGCACATGGGCTTCGTTAAGACAATCAAGGCCTTGTTTGATGATTACAAGGAGTGTAGAGGCAGAACGCGAGAGGCTTTCGCTAAATCCGAGTCAAGACGAAGGTCTGCGAGATACGCTTTAGCACTCGAAACGTGTCAGGTTCGCAGCGATGTTGTACTGTATGAAAGCAATTGGGGCAGAGGCGTTGTTGATAATCCGTACGCTATTTTCAAGCATTTGCTTGCAGAGCCCCGCTATGCGCATCTCAAGCACATATGGGCCGTAGAGAACCCTGACGCCCTCTCGTACGATATCATGCGCTTTGCCGATTACGACAATGTATCGTTTGTGCGGTTGCATAGCGACGAATATCTGGAGGCTCTTGCAACTGCCGGGTTCCTCATTAATAATTCCGCCTTTCATAGCTACTTTGTAAAGCGTCCAGGCCAGGTTTACGTAAATACGTGGCATGGCACACCGCTTAAGAATATGGGCTATGAGATGCCCGACGGCAACACGGGTTCGGCGCATACAATGCGGAACTTTCTGAGTGCAGATTACTTGCTTTCTGCCAACTCGGTCATGACGAACATGTATTTTAAGAGCTACAAGCTTGATGGGGTGCTTCCCGGAGCGGTGCTCGAGGCAGGTTATCCTCGAAACGATTTGTTGTTCAGCTCGATCAGAGAGGAAGTTTGCGCTAGGCTTGCCGGATACGGCATCGAGACGGATCCGCTCAAAAAAACCATTCTGTATGCGCCTACCTGGCGTAAGGGGAAGACGGGCGGCGTATCTGATGATGTCAAAGAGCTGCTAATGGTTAAGACGGCAATCGAAGGAGCCGTCGATTTGTCAGAGTGGCAGGTGCTCATAAAGCCGCATCAGTTTGCCTATAGCTTACTGAAGGATGACCCCGATATTGGAGGCATGCTCGTTCCGAGCTACGTAGATGCGAACGAACTGCTATCAATGGTCGATGTGCTGGTGTCTGATTTCAGTAGCATCTTCTATGATTTCCTGGCGACCGGAAGGCCAATCATCTTCTATATTCCAGATGTTGAGGATTATACCGAATCTCGAGGCTTGCAACGGAGCTTGGACAATCTGCCTGGTCCTTTGGTTGATAATCCGACAGCCATTGCTCCGTTGATTGCCGACATTGACGCCGTTGATGTCGAATACGCTTCAGCAAGGGAGCGGCTTGCCAATTCAATTTGCGGATACGATGATGGAAATGTAACCGAGAGGGTCGTTCGGGCTGTTTTCGACGGTGATGAGTCTTGCGTGCTCGCTATACGAGACAGGCATGTAAAAAAGCGACTTCTCATCAACGGCGGTCTTTTCCTCGAGAATGGTATCACGCGTTCGTTCAGCAGCTTGCTCAATTCGATTGATTACAGTGAATGGGATGTGACCGCCTATGTGATAGCGCAGCAAGGGCGTTCAGATATGGCAAAGAGGATTAACGAAGATATTAACCCAAATGCCCGCGTGCTCGTTCGAGTTGGAGACGCCATAGCAACTGAGGCCGAGGAGGTCCGCAGGGAATTTGCGACCCAACATGGTCTCTATCGGGAGTTTTGGAAGGGCTATTATCCCCATCACATCATGGAGCGCGAGTTCAGACGTTGTTTCGGTCAGGCGGAGTTCGATTATGTCGTAGAGTTCAACGGGCATAACAGACTAGAAGCGCCCATGTTCTTGCATGCGGGTTCTTCCCGCAAGTCTATATGGTTGCATAGCGATATTCAATCGGATATGAATAGAAGCGTGAACGGTAAGAAGCCGCTTTATACTGGATTGAATTTCGTCGTATCCCTTTACCCTCGTTACGACAATCTTGTTTCGTGCGGACGAACTGTGATGCAGATCAATCGGGACAAGCTTGCCACTTCCGAAACGGAAGAAAAGTTTCACTATGCTTGCAATACCGTCGATGTCAAGCGCTATGAGAACAGTCTTGAAGAACGCGAAATCATGCGAATCGGGGAAAGGGATTACTATGTTACCTTTTCGCATGAAGCTGACAACGGATGCGTAGCGGCGGAAGCCTTTGAGCTTCCAGATGGGGTATCGACATCTTTTGTCACCATGGGACGTCTGTCGACCGAGAAGAACCATGCCGCCCTCATAGAAGCCTTTGCTCGCTATCGCGAGGGAGATCGAGCATCGAAGCTCTATATAATCGGCGAAGGACCGTTGCGAAAGCAGACCGAGGACTTGGTGACATCCTTAGAGCTTACTGATAGCGTTGTGTTAACGGGCAATCTATCCAATCCCTATGCGCTTATGCGCCGATGCAGTTGCTTTGTGTTACCATCTATTTATGAAGGTCAACCCCTCGTGCTCCTCGAGGCGAGGATGTGTGGTCTACCAATAGTGGTGTCGGATTTCTCTTCGGTAACTGACAGTCTCATTCCGGATGGTCAGCTCGTTGTTGGGACTACGGTTGAGAGCATCTTGGGAGGGCTCGAGTCGTATGCAAGGGGAGAAGTGCCGATTACCGAATTTGATGCTGAAGCATATAACGCAAAGGCATACCGTGAGTTTGTGGAAGCTATTAAGTAGGATATACAATGGAAGCATTTGATAACATATGCGCATCACATCGTGATCATCTGGAGCGTATGCAAGAATTGGTCATCGGAAAGGATGGAAAGGAAAAAGCGAACTTCATCTACGGAAACAAGATGCACGATCCCTTTGATGAAGGCGCTATCCTTGTTTTTGCTAGCGTGCATTTTGACCTCGATTCTGATGGCGCTTCAATTGAAGTGCTCGATGAGTTGCTTTCGTCGGATCGTGCGGTTTTTTTCTATAGTGGCAATCCTAAACTAAGGAAACACATTGCACAGCGATTCGAAGGCATCGTCATGCTCGCTCGGGAGAAAGCCTTCGAACATCTTGCCACGGACAAAACGGTGATATCCATTGGGATAATGCCAACTGCGTTCATCAAGCGCGATGGCCAGCGCCATATTCACATTCCAATTGTTTATGAAACAAAGCTCAATAGGATTGAACGATCGCAATATGCAGTTTCGTGCATTTTGAGTGCTGATGTCATTGCCTCGACTGATCCGCATATTGCACTCGAAATCGAGCGGCTTTACCAGCTCGATGAATTGTATTCAGGATCAATTGTACGGGATAGGCTTACTAGCAGCCTTCTCTGCGAGCTAGTCACTGAGAGGGCGTCGCTTGCTGAGAGCCAGATGCGTCAACCGAAAAAGCATAGCCTCCTGATTTACCATGACTGCAACAAGCGGGACAAAAGAAAGCAATTGCTCCAATTACTATCGCTTGTAGATTATGACATTTGGGACGTGACGCTACTACTTCAGAGAGTTCCAGAGAGCGATGCAAACAAGGCGTTTGTCAAAAGCCTGAATTCAAACGTCAGAATAGTTTGTCGTGTTGGTTCTTTTTCCTGTGATGCAGATGAGTTCATTAAAGCGCAAATGGTGCTACGTTACCCTTCTGAGATCGGATCATTCGCAGATGTCTTTAAGGCAATGCCCAAACAGCTCCTCGCAAACGAAATATCTCGCGTGCTGCCAGGCGCTAGATTTGATAGTTTCCTCTATTGCACAAATTATCACAGGCTCTGGATAATGCTTTCCACCCAAATTGATGCGCAGCGCAAGATTCTCCTCAGATCGGCGGGCACTGTGCGTAAGCTCAAAAAGTCTCCGAGCGATAAAAAAGTCTGGACGGAAGTCGACCGTTTTATGATGGAGGAGTATATTTTCGATCAAATACTTTTCGAACATCAAGAAGACATCGGCGATGTTGAGCCCTTTCTCTCGGGCGGCAATGCGAGTTGGTGGGATCTGCCAGTTCCGCTGGTTGAGGACCGAACGTTGGAAGACTTCGCACGCGTTCATTATCAGGATTCCGATTATCTCGTAGTTGCCGATATGGAGTATGGAAAGCGTTGGAAAGCGCTCGAGCTATTCGAGGTACCCGATGCGAATTCTGCGCTATTTGCCTCGAGCTCAGAATCCATCGGTCTCGATGAAGCTATCGAGGCGGTTTTCCGAATGGATATCAATCGCGCACAGCTGTACTATTTCGATGAAGCAGCATCGCCGCAAACGATGACGAAGCAAGAGGGCGACAAGGTCCTCAGCATTGTCGTAATGAATACCTTGAGCGTTTTTTGCGCCGACGTTGGCTCGGCTGTGTTTTCTTCTTGCGATGGATATATTTGCTCTCACCAAGATGATTCGAGCACGTTTCGGCAGTTGTTCGATGCTTATTGCGTGTGCACAATTGTTGTTCAGGGCAGTATATGCGATTCGATAATTCCACCAGAGAACGCGAAGCAGCATTATCGAGATTATTGTGCGCATGAACTCGAGCATGTGTTGCTTCGGACGCCGAGGTAGTGGTTTAGCTAAATTAGATGGGAATGGTTAAAGATGCGACCGCGCGAACGGTTTCGCGTTTTTCGAAACACTCAGATGGATGTTCGTATGGATATATCTCACAAATTGAAAACCGCACGCATGTTGCTTGATAAATATCAAGATATCAAGTCTGAGATTGACAGGAAATTTGATTCTTCGAAATATAAGAGAGCCTGCGAGCAATATGCATACTATTTGAAGACCATGCCCGTCAAATCGCGTACGGTGCTGTACGAAAGTAATTATGGAAGAGGGATAGTCGACAATCCCTATGCGTTATTCCTCCACATCATAGCGGATGAACGGTTTGATAAGTTTCAGCATTACTGGGTTGTTGAAGACATGAGCCAAGTCGATAGATTGCCGGATTGCTTCCATGACAAACGCGTTCATTTTGTCGTGCATGAGAGCAAAGAATACTTGAAGGCCTTGGCGACCTGCAAATATCTCCTGAATAATTCAACTTTCTTATCGTATTTCGCTAAGCGCGACGAGCAAGTTTATATCAACACATGGCATGGGACGCCCTTGAAATGCATGGGGTATGACATAAATGATGGGGCCCTTGCGTCCGGCAACGTGGTGCGCAACATGCTCAGTGCAGATTACCTGCTTGCGGCAAATGAGATTATGGCAAACATGTACTTGAATAGCTATCGCATGAAAGGTATTTTCAAAGGGCGCATTATTCAAGAAGGGTATCCTCGCACAGATCTCTCTTTTGCTGCGGACAGGCAAGACGTTCTCAATATGCTTGCATTATACGGTGTCGAATTCGACCCGGAAAAGCGTATCATTCTGTACGCTCCCACATGGAAGGCCTCCGGCAATACAAATACGGGTATAGATGCCGCCATCAATGCCGAAGAGCTTCTTCGCGTGAAGCGGGAGATTGAGTTGCGTATTGAGGGAAGTCAGTACCAGGTTCTCGTGAAGCCGCATAATTACGTATACAAGCTTATCAAGGACATGCCTGAATATACAGGGAAGTTCGTGCCATCCGATATAGATGCCAATGAGATCATGGCCGCAGTTGACATGCTCATATCGGATTTTTCGAGCATCATGTTTGACTTTCTTGCGCTTGATAGACCGATACTGTTATATGTGCCCGATCTTGACGAATATGCCCACGAAAGAGGGCTTGCCTTCGGCTTGGATGAAATGCCCGGTCCTTATACAAAAGATTTGGATGAGGTCATCGATTACATTAAAAGAATTGCGAACGGGGATGACGAGTATCGCGACAAAAGAGAATCGATGATGGCTCGCATCTGTCCCTGCGATGATGGCAATGTGTGCGAGCGGGTGATACAGGCGGTGTTCTTGGGGGAGAGGACGCCGTTTACATACGATGCTTCTACTTCAAAAAAGCGAATCCTCATCGCAGGTGGTAGCGTAAATCGCAACGGCATAACGCAGTCATTGTTGGCCCTGTTGAATCAAATCGATTACGAACGTTACGATGTCACGGTGTATCTTTCAAAGGGATCTGCAGATATTAGGAGTTATGTAAACGCGATACCTTCTGGCGCTCGTGTGATGATGAGAGTTGGAGGGCTTTTGGATACTAGGATGGAGGAATCTTTACGAGAAATGCTCGATGATTCAGATAGATCGAATGCATGGTTGAGGAGGGCATATCCTGAGCATATATTTGCGCGCGAATATCGAAGATGTTTCGGCCTTTCCGATTTTGACGTTGCGATAGATTACAACGGCTACGAGCGTATTAATGCAAGCATTATTGCGGAGAGCGCTGCGAGTAAACGGCTGATTTGGCTCCATAGCGACATGGCGTCGGACGCTAAAAGAGTCGTCGATGGGGTTTTAAAGAATGGTAAGAGTCTGAACTATATATCCTCACTTTACCCTAAATTTGACAAATTGGTCTCTTGTAGCAAGACGCTTTCTGATGTCAACAGCAACAACTTTCCAGATGATAATCTGAATGGACGTTTTACATATGTTCATAATTGCTTTAGCGTTTATCGGATTGAAGCTGGTCTTGCCGAGCCTCCTTTGGTATATGAGGGAGTGGATTACTATGTGAGACCATTTGGGGGGCCTTTGGCAAATGTCGAATTGCTGCATCTGCCGAGCGAAGATGACATTACGTTCATAGCGGTCGGGAGGCTTTCTCCAGAGAAGAATTATGAGAATCTAATCAGAGCTTTTGCGCGCTTGAGAAAAGAATACGAGAAGGTCAAGCTCTACATTTTGGGAGAAGGGCCGTTGCGAGATGATCTTGAGGAACTTTGCAACGCTCTTAATTTGAACGATAGCGTTTATATGCCCGGAAACGTTGCCAATCCATTCGCTTTCCTAAAGCGTTCAGATTGCTTTGTCTTGCCATCGTTCTATGAAGGTCAGCCAATGGTTATCTTTGAGGCGAGATCGTGCGGTTTGCCGATTGTGGTTTCCAATTTCGCTTCGGTTGCCGACAGTCTTGTTCCGGGCGGTCAGCTCGTCGTTGGTTTTGACGCTAAAAGCATTTATGGGGGATTGCGCTCTTTTGTGCTCGGAGAAGTGCCAACGGTAACCATATCTCTAGAGGAGTACAATAAATCTGCTAATGCAGAATTCGAAGCGGTTTTGGAGTGATTTTGGTTACAAAGCTTGCTGACTAGTTCTGTGTAATTATAAAAAACGCTGCACCGAGCTTTCTTGGCGCAGCGTTGTGCTCGAAGGAATTGAGCGGGGCAAAAGCCCCGCTCATCGAGTCCAGCTTCCAGCTAATTCGGCCTCTCAACCCGCGTATAGGCGATGTTACCTGCCACTTCCTTCGGCTTGGTCAGCGCCTCGTAGAGCCAGTCGTACGATTTCTTCCGCTCGATTTCGAGCAGGGCGTTCGACTTCTCATAGTCGATGGGCGTCTCGAGCAAATCGCATGTCGCCTGCTCGTTGCCTGCAAAGGCGGGAATAGCGCGATCCGTTAACCCAAGCATCGCGAGCAGGTCCGAGAAACGCTTGTGGCCGCGCTTCGCGTTGGGGAAGCATGTGAACTGTTTGTCGAACACGTGCGCGAAAATAGTGCCATGGAACGAGTCGGTGATGACGCCGGCGGAATCGCGGATGGCGCGAAGCCATTGCTCGCAGGTCGGTACGTCGAGCACGTGAATGCCCTCGAAGTCGCTGCCTGCAAAGCGTTCCAGGATGCTCTGCCTATGCTTGGGCGAGTAATCGATCGCCATGACGATGTCCTTGCCCGAAATCTTTACAACCTGCGCGAGCGAGTTTCGCGTCTGCTCGTCGGGGTCGAGGATGTACACGAACAGGTACTCACCTTCCTTGGCCTCATACGGGTCGTCACCGTAGAAACGGTAGGGGCGTGCCTGTAGAGCCAGCGCATCGTATTCTGCCGGATCGCAGAGGAGCGCTGGATCGAGCACCTTGGTCGCTTCGAGACCGCCGTATTTGTCGGCGAGGAGCTGCTTCGAGAAATCGTCGCGTACCGAGATAGCGTCGAACTTAGACAGTTCGAGGGCGCTGCGCGTACGGTACGTTTCGTCGATCTTGTGGGTGTCTTTTCCGAAGCTCGTTCCGTAAGCGATGCGCTTGTTGCTCGCGTTCACGAAGCTCAAGAAGTAGGAAAAGCCGTACGGCTTGGACAGCCCTGGGTTCCACAGCTGGTCGGAACCGAGCAGGAACGCATCGCACACTGAGTTGAGCTCGTGTAGTGCGCCGAGGCCGCGTTGGCGCGTTATGTAATAGTTCTGGCGGCGCGCAAAATGATGCGGCTCGAACATGTAGCCACGCCGCGACCCATGTGGGTTTTCGATCATGACGCACGACATGCCCATGGAATGGATGACCTTGCGCAAGCCGTAGTAGGTGAGCATGCTGCCGTAGTTCTCGCCATACCACAAGCCGTAAATGCCGACATCGTAGTGGGTTTCCATGGCGTCGTAGACTGCGCGGTTGAACGGCATGTACTCGAGCAGCTCGAAGAAACGCTGGCGTGCGGGATGTGCTTTGAAAGGACGGTCAATCGTGTAGTTGCGCGGGCGGGCATCAGAAAGCGGGAACTGCTTTACTGCGCGCGAAGAGGCCTTGATGGTCTCGAGCACCGCCTCTCCCTTGTCGTTGTTGACCATGAGAAGCGAGGTGCCCTTCTGGTCGTTGAGCTTCGCGTCGAATTTTTCGATACCCCACCAGTCGCCGATCGACAGGTCCGCGACGCGTGGCAGCTTCGTGAACTTGCACATCGAGCAGAACGGGCGCATGGCCAGGCAGCGTAGGAACATGAAGTAGTACGGGTCCTTGCTGCAGACTTCGCGCTTTACGCTGCCGTCTTCGAAATAGATGTTCAAGTGGGTCGACCAACCGTAGGCGGTCTTGTCGCGGAAATTCACCTCTTGAATGGGGCGATCTGCGTAGTTTTCGGCAAGATAGCGCTTGAACAGGCCGGGAGAGGGGGAGCCGTGGCAGATGAGGTCGACGGTGAGCAGGTTGTCGTAGTCGCGCCCAAGGAAGGCGTAGAGGCCGGCGATGTGACAGGGGCATCCCGTGTAGAGCACGAACTTGCCTTCTTTGAGAAGCTTTTTGACTTCGGAGTACGTGTCACCCGTCGAGCATTGCACGTATTTGGAGCGCCTGAGGATATCGAGGTCTTCGGGCTTGTCGACCATCTTGTGCACGACGGTGTCGGGACCGTCGTATGCGGCTCCGAACACGACGCCATCGCGTGCGAAGGCGTACTCGCAAATCTGGCTGAACAAGCCGCCCGAGCTGCTCTGAGCGCGCATGGCATCGTCTTCAGCGATTACGGCATAGCAGGTGTCGACGACGCGGTTGGCGGGCTGGTCCTGGTAAATCGGGCAGCGTTTGACGCAGGCGCCGCAGTTGGTGCATGTGTCGTGATCGACGACCGGATAATAAAAGCCTTCCGCGTCCATCTCCATGCGTATTGCGCTTACCGGGCACGTGTTGACGCATGAACCGCATCCGCAGCAGTGCTCGCGATTCATTTCGTCGACGATTGCGGGTGCGCCGATATCTTGTTGTGACCAGGGATGAACATACGGTTTAGGTGCAGGCTTTTTCGGCTTGGTGTCGCCTCCGAGCGCCTTTCTCATGCGCTTTTCGGCACCGCGCTCGATCCTCTTCACTTGCCTGAATGCTCCACGCACGATTTTTTTCGGTTTCATAAAAGCTACTCCTTCTTCGAATCGAGCTTGGCCTTGAGGTCGAGGCCTGCATCGACGATTGTGCGACGCGCCTTCTTGGGCATGACCGCCTTGGCGACCGTCGCTGCGCTCTTTCCGAGCATGTACGATCCGGATTTCTTGATCTTCTTAATTTGAATCTGCAGATGACTGCAATGTCCGGCAAGCCAGCCGATTTCGTTGCGCTGATCGATCAGGTTTTTCTTGGCGTAGTCATCGTAGGTTAAGCTGAACGCCTCCTCGAGGATTGCGAAGTCCAAGAAGTTTGCGTAGTCGGACCAAGGTGAGGAATAGATGCCGTACTTGGTGTGAAACGCCTCGCCTAAAGCGTCGAAATAGCGCTGTCCGCTGCGGTAGATGCCGATTTTCTTGAGGTCCATCGACATGTCGTGCACGATGCAGCAGCGAGCGATGCGCCACGCGGTTGGCGTTCCTTCGCGCTGCGCCGCCTCGGCTATGGCATCGTAGCGGTTAAGAGCGTCTTTGATGAGCTCTTCCTCGCTGCTCATAGCGTTTAAGGCGATGACTTCGCATGCGCCGAAGAAAGCGTCACCAGCCTTGACGAGTGCCACCGCATCCGTTGCGCAAATTGCCCGAACGCTGAAGCCCCAACCGTCTGGATCACGGTCGTCATCAGGATAAAGATCGTGTTGGATGAGGAAATCCCGGCTGTATAGGCGCGTGTAGATTTCGGGCCTGTTGATGAGCGTGACATCGGATTCTACGCCATCGACTTTAACGAAAACGCTGTCGAAGTCGGCATTGAGGGGTATTATGCGCGTTTGTTCGAACTTTCCCCTGAACAGGGCAACGTTCGGCTTCTGCTCCAACGACGAGATTCCTCGCGCGATGTCGCGGAGCGCACGACGATCTTCGAACGA
>CADBQL010000190.1 GCA_902796815.1 uncultured Coriobacteriaceae bacterium
CGTTGACGAGCTTTCCAAGCGAAAAGGAGGCCAGCCGCTTCGCATCGATGTCGACAACGATGGCCGACGCATACATCTTGCGGGATCCAATCGGGAAGACCCAGCTGTAGCGCAAACCGCACCATTCGTCGAGGACGCGCTCAACCGGCTCGCCTTCGTAGCCGACGCGCTCGAGGATGCCGCGCTCATCGCGCAGGCAGCAGCCCGACCGCGCGTCTCGATTTCGTGGACGGGTGTTGATCGGTCGCCTGCAACGTTCGCAATGCGTCACGCGACCATCGAGCTACCTCCCCTTTCGCCAACCGAGCAACCCGCCCTCACCTATTTCAACGAGATTGACTGGCGTGTGATCGAGGGAATAGCCAATGATGGGCGCAGGGTTTTCCAAAGCAGCTTGCGCCCCAATATGCGCCAATCGATGCTCGGAGCCTACGCACCATGCGGAAGCGACTGGGATGTGCGCACGCGCCTCGCCGCGCTTATCCAAGCGATTACGCTCCCGTTTTCCTTCGATTGCAGATTCGACTGCGATGTCGAGCAAGCCCGCGCCTGCATCATCATGACAGTGCCGTCCCTCCTGGCGCTTCCGAGAAAGAATCTCCCAGACCAGCTAGCACTTACCGCACTCACTACCGAGGAGCGCGATTCTGCGCACATGGCCTATGCGCTTCGCCTCGCCTGTCTTGCCGCATGCGCCTGCTTCGGCGCAGGTCGCCACCTCGAACAAGCGCACGTCGTCATAGAAGACGGGGAAAGCTCGCTCGTGCGCTGCGCGTTTTCGCGGGACGCATTCGTACGCACCGTGCTTGCGGCCATCGACGACGGCTCGCTGAGCAATCCCGTCTTTCGGTTCAATCCCCACTCGCTCATACGCCTGATTTCCCCTGACTGGATTGCCTATAAGTCTGAAAAGATCGCAGGCGAAAGTGGGACCCGGCCGCCCCAGTTCTGCTCAGGGCCGAATAGGACGCCTCCCGAACAGGATGATCGGCCGCTTCCCGAACAGCTCGAGATGCTGTTCTTCGCCAAGCGCATCTGCGATATCGATACATCCAGCTATTACGGCCATGGCGCCGACATTGTCGATTCGGCGCGCTTGGAGTCGCGCGAGTCGGTGCTCGCCGCCGTCGCACAGCTCGAATCCCTTGCCGATGAACTCGGTCGCGACATCAGCGCACCGCACGATGATGCAGATGCCCGCGCCCTGTACTGCGCAAACCCGTTCGCACGGCTCGCAATCTCGCTTGTCTGCGATGAGCTTTCGATCGGAGGGGAAGCGCAGTCATACGCCTGGGAGCACGATATCGTGGGAAACGCAAGCGAGTCGTCCGACAGTCGCCTTGCTCGTCCACATCGGGAAAACTGCGACATGCCGACGTTTTTCCGAGCACCCGATGCCTTGTTCAACGCCCATCTGGGGCTTTCGGACCTGTATCAACGTCTGGGAGATTTTGCGGGCGCGGTAGCGCACGCCGATTACTGTATCCGTCTGGCACCGACAAGCGCCGCTGCATACTTCCGAAAGGCTGACGTACTCGGACAGCAGACGTTGTACGCCCAGGCAGCCAACGTGCTCATTTCTGGATTGCACTGCTCGATTTCGAAGCGCGATTGCTCGCTTTTGTATTATCATCTGGCTCTTTTGCTCTGGAAACTCGGCCGCAAAGATGATGCCGCGGCCGTCCTCGTCTACACGTCGTCGCTTGTCGGCGAATTCGCGCAGAGAGCACGCGCTACGCTCAAAAGCTTGCGCACGCGCAAGGACAGCCCCGTCCTCGTCCACGCAAGCCCGCTCGCTGCGGCACGAACGATGGCGCGCAGCCGTATTCCTGTAACGCCCACCGATGAAGCTTGGGCGCTGATCGCACAGGCCGCCATCGGACTTTCATGCGCTAACGCGCCCCGCGCCGCAGCACCTTACGCAGAAGCGCTCGCCGATCACCTTCGAAACGACGACGTCATCGCGAGCGCTTGCCATTCGCTCTGCAAGGGGCTTTAGCGGTTTACTTGACGACCAGCTTGAGCGTGACAGCCTTTGCTTTTGCGGCCTTGAAACGCGCACTTGCCGGCGCTGTAAGCTTTACCTTTACCTTGTACGTGCCCGTACCGAGACCCTTCTTGGCCGTGACCTTGCCCGTCTTCGCGTTCACGACGATGAGCTTGCCTCCAGCCCCGTTGGCCTTCGCGTACTTGACGGTGGTCTTTGCGGAGATCTTCGCGAGCGACTTCAAGCTAAACGACGCGCTTTTCGCAAGTTTCTTAGCCTTTGCAGAAGCTGACAGCGTCTTTGAAACGGATGCCTTTGCCTTGATGACCTGCGGAGCCTTTATGACTATTTTGAGCGTGACGGCTTTCGCCTTGGCCGCTAGATAGCAGCTGCTCGCAGGAGCTGCTAGTCGCACCTTCACGCTATACGTGCCAGCTGCAAGGCCTTTCTTGGCCGTGACCTTGCCCGTCTTCGCGTTCACGACGATGAGCTTGCCTCCAGCCCCGTTGGCCTTCGTGTACTTGACGGCGCTCTTGGCCGAGACCTTTGCGAGCGCTTTCAGGTCGATAGTCTGGTTTTTCGCGAGCTTTGCAGTCTTCAAAGATGCCGTAAGAGCCTTCGTGGCGGTGCTCTTCGCACTGATGGCTTGCGACGCTTTGCCGATCGTAAAGGAACCGGAAGCGCTACCACGATAATCGCCTTTTCCCGTAACGGTAATGGTGGCAGTTCCCGCTTTGATATTGTTCGCATACGAAAGCTTGTAGTCGACGCCTTCATCGAGCAGGGTTTTCCCGAGCACGACGAGCGGCTTCGGCGTGAGCGCCTTGCCGGTGTAGACCTGCTTTTGGACTCGTATGCTCGCACCTTCGATGGGAGTCCTCGTGTCCTTGACCGGCACGATCTCGAACGTGCGTGTTACCTCGCCGGAATACAGGCCCTTCCCCGTCACCGTCACGCTCGCCGTGCCGATCTCCTTGTTGTTCGCGAAAGCCACGTCGTAATCGACGCCTTTCTCCAAACTGGAAATCGTCACGTCCTCGACGATGGGCTTGCCCGTATAGACGTACGAATCCTTTGGCCACGTAGCACTGTCCGCATAGAATGAGATGTTAAGGAGATCCGTTCCCTGCTCAGACGAGGAAATGTACGGGATATTCGCAGTGGTTAGCATGTTAAGCCACGAAACCCGATTCCAGCGAAGCATCTCGAGCGTGTTGATGGCGACGCTTTTCACCTGGTAGGAGGTTTCTTCGGTACCGTAAATATCGCCGATTCCACCCAAGGAGCTGATGACGTAGAGCTTGCCGTTCTCCTGTCCGAGGTAAATCATCTCGTGGCTACCCCAGAACAGCACGGTTCCGAGCGGCATTTGCGCAATGGCAGCAGCCTTATGAGCGTCGTCGAGACCCGTGAGATCGTATTTGCGTACGGGTAGATTCATTTGCCAGGTAGTATTACGCGCAAGCTCCAAGCCGAAGCACTTGTACACATCGCGCACGTAGCCCGAGCAGTCGTTGGATTCGAGCATTCCACCCCAGCCGTACATCTGGCCGAGCGAATTGAAAGCGACTTTCGCAATATTGGCCTTGGTCAGCGGAAGATATCCCTCGTTCACCGGGGCAGATGCGGCGATGAGCGCCGGTTCTTTCGCATACGTGCCATCATCGTTTCGCACGGGCATATAGCACACGTGATTGTAGTAGGCAGAACGCGTGCCGACGAGCTCCAAGGCGTCTTCGGGGCTGCCCAAATCGACACGCTCGAGAACCGTCCCCATGTAGAGCAGGCGGTTTGCCGTACGCGGCGTGACGCGCGACTGCTCGGTGCGCACCTTGTACCCCACAACGACGAGCTCGCGTCCTTGCGGGACATCCCAAGCTGCAAGCCATTCGACCTTGTTCGCGCAGATGGCGACATCCTCGGCAGGGACCCACGCACCACCGATGCACGACGAGATGCAGAATAAGAAACGCTTGTCGACAGACTGCGCACGAACGATAAGCGGCTCGTTCACGCGCAGGGCAGAAAGGAACAGGTTGTCATCGTCGTTGTCACCCGGCGTCAACCCGAGCATCCGATCGGTAGGATAGCAGCGCATCGTCGTATGCGTGGTAACGATCGCATATTGGCTGGCAATTTCGGGAGATGCGCCGCCGGTGGGATAGTTTGCCAGAATCTCCTCGGCGTCGGCCTCGGTCATGACATTGCCGTTTTCGTCTTGGGCCTTCCCGATGAAATCAGATTCGAGTTCGTTCTGCGCGCCGTTCTTGAGCGTTTCCTGCTTGTCGGCATCGTAGTAATACACGCGCGCGGTCCTCAAAGGCTGGAGCATCGTGCCATCACCGTTCACGCCGTCCCTGTTCAGTCGATTGATCAGGGCGCGGTCCGCTAGAACATCGTTGGGATCTTGCTGCTTGTTGCTCCAATACGAGGGGTTCATCATTTCGTCGGTCACATCTGGAAGGAGGGCAACCGATTGAGCCTCAAGCTCGGCATA
>CADBQL010000191.1 GCA_902796815.1 uncultured Coriobacteriaceae bacterium
CGCCTTCGAGCTGATGATGGCCGGGAAATAGCGCTCGAACGACCGCAGGATTCTGAACTGCTTCCTGCGGTCGTTCGAGCAGCGGGATTTAAGGAGGGGCCGTAAGCTTCACTTCGGTTGCGACCTAGGCTAAAAACGCCCTAACCGGGGGAATCGGATCATTCCGCTTCCCCCGGTTTTTTGCGTATGCTTCGATTTTTGCGTATGCTTCGTTCCTCGGGTTTCTCGTCTGCACCGTTCCTCAAGTTTCGTGTCTGCTCCGTTCACCAGGTTTGAGCACCGATAGCCATCGGCAAAAGGGAGACTCATGGCTCTCTTGGATGACCGCTCACCGCGCTCTTTCCGGATGCAGTCGCATGCGCAGGCGGTCACCGCGATGCGATATCAGAGGCTAAACGCAGACTGGTGGATAATGTGTCACAAACTCGAGATTTTACAATTCTGACTGCAACCATTTCAGGCGATTTGGGTCATACATGCTAGTTGACGATCCATGAGGAGAGCCGTTATGGAACACCCATTTTCGTAATGGCTGGAAATACATAACATTGTTTTGAATAATATGCTAGCCTGATTTGTAAAATCCCAACTTTGTGACATAACCAAGGAACTCTAGACAAAATGGGTTTGCAATGGCCACAAAAAAGCAAGCTGGCCACCGAGTTTTTACTCGATGGCTCGCGGTTTAGTGGTGGAGCATAGCAGAATCGAACTCCTGGCCTCATAGCTGTCAGCGAATACAAGCACGCTCACGGGGTTGTTTGCGCAGACCACACCTAGTCTGGGGCGATGAAGGTTTACCCCAAGATATCGGATCCAAATAGTAACAAAAGGCGCATCAGTGTCCCATTTTAACGACTCCGATATGCTTTCACTCTCTATACCATTGCATCATCGGGAGGTTGGGAGGAACAGTGGGCTGGTTTATAGCCTTCATCGTCATCGTGGTCATCGTAGCGTCGCTCGTCGGCGGCACGGTGCTGCATCCTGTATTGTACGGGGTTTTCATCGCATCCGTGATTGTCATTCCCCTCTGCTTGTTCACATCAATCGGCAACGCGATCATCAATGCACTGTTCGGGAGACGAAAATGATTGAGATACAAGCCATTAGCGCCTGAAGGCACGCCGCCTGACGTCGAAATTCGTGTTCTCAGGAAAGGAGCAAAAGTGGAAACCGCAGGCATGACCATAACCAAGAAGATCTCTGAAGCCCGTGCTCGCATCGCCGACCTTTTGCTCGAGATCGACAACGTCATTTTGCAGGTTAATCCGCAGATCGAGGCGGAATACGCCACGAAAACCGGCTACCTGGAAAACGATTTGCTGAAATGGCAGATTGCCGCGCGACGCGCCCGGCGCCGCTATATGCTCGCCCAGGCGCGCGCCAACTCCAGCCAGGAATTCGCGGCCGACGAGTTCGAAGCGCAGCTCGACGCTGAGCTGGCCGAGTGGGATCAACTGCTGACGCAGAGCATAGAGACGTTCCTGCAGGCGGCGGAACGGATGGCGGCATCTCGCCCACTTTCGCCCAGCGAATCGCGCGAGCTCAAGAAATTGCACCGCGACCTGATCAAGCGCCTGCATCCCGACCTGCACCCTGGCCAGAGCGACGAGGCGGCACGGTTTTTCATGGTGGCACAGGCGGCTTTCGAGCAGGGCAACTTGGACATGCTCCGCTCGGTGGCCGTAGCGACCGAAGGCATGCACGACGAGTCGGATGACGAAGATCTGACAGGCGACGAGGCGGCCGCCGAGCTCGAAATCGTGCTCGCCCATGAGCGCGTCGTCGAGCAGCGGCTAGTCGAACTGAAAGGGTCGAACCCCTACGTCCTGAAGGAAAAGCTCGAAGACGGCGAATGGCTGATTCGTCGAACTTCAGAGCTCAAGGGCCAGATAGAAGAGCAAAAAGCGGCGGCGAGCGCGTACGACGAGCGCTTCCGCGAACTGGCGGAGCGGAGTCGAGATGAACCCTAGCGAGAGCGCAGGCGTCGCAATCACGACCATCGGCGCGGGCAGCATCATCGCGGCAGCCAGCGCAACGGGGACGCCCCTTTCGGTGCCCGTCCCTTTCCAAAACAAAATACTGCTCATAGAAGACATCCGCGTTGCCGGAACGACCCACATCCAAAGCATCGACGATATCGTCGACAAGCTGAAGGTTGGCATAGACCTGCGCTTCGAGCGCGACCCGGGCAACCTCGCCGACAG